>JAFAED010000157.1 GCA_023424275.1 Pseudomonadota bacterium
GCTATATCCAGACCGATACCGCGATCAACCGCGGCAACTCGGGCGGTCCGCTGTTCGACCTTCAGGGCAATGTCGTCGGTATCAACAATATGCTGATCTCGCCCGTCGGGGCGAATATCGGCGTCAATTTCGCGATCCCCGCCGATGCGGCGATCCCCGTTATCAATTCGCTGCGTTCGGGCGAGAAGATCCAGCGTGGCTATCTGGGAATCGGCATTGCGCCGGTCGACGAGGACCTGGCGGCGGCGCTCGGCCTGCCCAAGGATCGCGGCGAATTCATCCAGCGCATCGAACCAGCGCAGGCGGGCGAAAAGGCGGGGCTGAAGCGCGGCGACGTCGTGACCAAGGTCAATGGCAAGGAAGTCACGCCTCAGCAGACCTTGTCCTATATCGTCTCGAACACCAAGCCGGGTACACGCATCCCGCTTGAGATTATTCGCGACGGCAAGGCGATGACGATCCAGGCGGTCGTCGGCACGCGCCCGCCCGAAGAAGAACTGGCGGGCAATAATTTCGATCCCGAAGAGGAACAGGCAGTTCCCGAGGATCCGACCGGAGCCGCCGACAAGACGATCCAGGAAGAACTGGGCCTTTCGGTACAGGTGGTGACGCCCGACATCGCGCGCGCGGTGGGGGTCGATGCCGGAACCAAGGGTCTGGTGATCGGCGCCGCGTCGGCGAACAGCGATGCGGGCCGCAAGGGCCTGCGCCGCGGCGACGTCATCCTCAGCGCGAATCGCGCGCCGGTGACGACCAGCGATGCGCTTGCCAAGGCGGTGGCGGACGCCAAAAAGGCGGGCCGCGATGCCGTGCTTCTCGAAATCCTGCGTCGCGGCGGGCCGTCGGCCTTCATCGCGATTCGTGTGAAATAGGGTCGGCGTCCAGCCGGCCGGCAAGGGGCGCCGCGACCTTCGGGTCCGGCGCCCTTTTTGTTGCGTGCGCCGACTGATGTTCATATTATGTTCGCATAACATCGAGTCGGGAGAATGATGATGATTGGCTATGTGACGCTGGGAACGAAGGATATTGCCAAGGCCGCCGTCTTTTACGACGCGATCGCCGCGGAACTCGAAACGCCGCGGATGATGGAATATGAGACCTTCATCGCGTGGGGCAAGCCGGACGGCGGCGCCGGCATCGGCATCACCAAGCCCTTCGACGGCAATGCCGCATCGGTCGGCAACGGCGTGATGGTCGCGCTCGAGGCGAAGGACAAGGAACAGGTCCACCGCCTTTACGACATCGCGCTCGCCAATGGCGGCACCTGCGAAGGCCCTCCGGGACCGCGCGGCGAGGGATTCTACGCGGGATATTTCCGCGACCCCGACGGCAACAAGCTCAACGCCTTCATCATGGGCTGACGGGGCCGCTGGCGGCGGTTTTTGGGGCGGTTGGCGGTCCTCTGGTGAACCCCGGCGAAAGCCGGGGTCATCTCCCCCACGGTGCTACTGGGCCCCGGCTTTCGTCGGGGGTGCACAACTCTATCGGCTGCTCCCATCTCTCCGTCATCCCGGGCTTGACCCGGGATCCGTCTGTTCCTCCAAGAAGGCAGGCCCCGGATCAAGTCGAACGAGCCACGTGTCTCGTTCGAGGGGGACGACAATTGATGGGGCTGCTTCCGGTCTTGAGCAGCCTTATGCTTCGCGCAGCGCCGGCCATCGCTCGAGCCATTTTCTCGACCGCAATCGCTCGTCGTAGATGTCGCGTTTGATGCCGGCGAAGGCGGGCGTGGGGCGCAGGAGCAGGCCGAAAAGATCGTCGAGGCCGAGCGGCGCCGCAATGTCGCAAAGGCCCGCGCCATGGCGCCGCGCCGCAACGGCGGTCGCGGTCTCGGGCCAGTGGCGCATCGCATCGACGGCGGACGTATAGGGCGGGTCGGCATTGCGGATATGCATGCGCGCCTGATTCTTGACCGACCACAGGACCGACGGCTCGATTGCCGTCAGTCGCGTCTCGTAAAGGCGATCGAGCGCGGGGTCGGTCCGGTCGGGATCGTACCAGATCACGTCGACGTCGCTGTCGGGCGGCGATGGCGGATAGCCGTGCAGATGATCCCAGACCGCGTTGCGGATCAGGCCGGCGCCGATCCAGCCGTCGGGCAGATCGAGCGCCGCGACAACGCCGAGCAGGTGCCAGCGAAGCCGGTCGGCGCGCAGGATGGAAATGATCTCGGTCCCGGTTGCGCGCATTGGCGGGAGGATAGCGCGGCGGACAGTGGCTGGATATGGCGGTGATGGCGACGCGCCCGGCGGCCTGCGATGCGAATGCGGAGCGCGGTCCGGCGATCTGGCAGCGTTTCCAGGTTTCGGCTGTCGCGCCGGTTTGCCGATTGCCTGCGCTCACCCGCCGTTCTAACCTCGCCCAAGCTTTTGAAAGTGGAGAATAGCGGGTGAGCGACGGCAGCACGGCGAGCGAAATCTATATCGGCCTTGGCGGGGGCGGCGCGGCGGATGGACCGCGTCAGTCGCTGGTACTCAAGCGCGCGAACCGGCACGGGTTGATCGCCGGCGCGACGGGCACGGGGAAGACGGTGACGCTGCAGGGATTGGCCGAAGGCTTTTCGGCGGTCGGCGTTCCCGTGTTCGTCGCCGATGTGAAGGGCGACCTTGCCGGCATGGCGATGGCGGGCAGCCCGACGTCGAAGATGCACGAGATTTTCGCCGCGCGCGCGGCCGAGATCGGCGACAGCGAATGGGCCTATCGCGACAATCCGGTGATTTTCTGGGATTTGTTCGGCGAACA
>JAFAED010000189.1 GCA_023424275.1 Pseudomonadota bacterium
ACCCTATGCGATCATAACGCTCGACGTCGGCCTGCCCGACATGTCGGGGTTCGATGTGCTGAAGTCGCTCCGCGCCAAGGGATGCCGCGCGCCGGTGCTGATCCTGACCGCGCGCGACGAGATCGACGACCGGGTGAAGGGCCTCGACCTCGGCGCCGACGATTACCTGCTCAAACCCTTCGAACCGCGCGAATTGGCGGCGCGCATCCGTGCATTGTTGCGGCGTCCACAGGTCGACCCGGCGCCGGTAATCCGCGTCGGCAAGCTCGAATTCGACCGGTCGCACCATGTCGCGCGCATCGACGGGCGCGACCTCGACCTGCGCCGCCGCGAATGGGTCGTCCTCGAACGATTGCTCTCGCGCGTCGGGCAGGTGGTGTCGAAGGACCGGCTGGCGTCCGAGGTGTTCGGCTATGACGAGCCTGTCGCGCCCAATGCGATCGAGGTCTATATCGCGCGGCTGCGCAAGAAGCTCGAACCCGACGGCCCGACGATCCGCACGCTGCGCGGCCTCGGCTATCTGATGGAAGACGAATAAGTGCCCCCGCGGCGCGTCAGTTCGATCACACGCCGCATGATGGTGGGGATGGGTTTCCCCTTGGCGGCGCTCGCCGTCCTGCTCGGGGTCGGCGGCGCGGTGACGATCAACGAGGTGGTCGAAGGGGTGAACGACCGCCTGCTTGGCGCCTCGGCGCGCGCGATCGCCGAAACGCTTGCGCTCGAAAATGATGAGGTGACGCTCGACCTGCCGGCGTCGGCGCTTGGCATGCTCGAAAACGACGCGCGCGATAATGTCTATTACAGCGTGTGGGCGAACGGCGAATTGCTCACCGGCTATCCCGACCTGCCGCGGATGAAGGAACTGCCCGACGACGACGGCGAGATGGTGTTCCAATATGCCCATTACCGCGATTATCGCATCCGTATCGCCGCCGTCGCGCGCAAGGTGCCGCGGATCAACGAACCCGTCATCGTCGAGGTCGCTGAAACGCTCGAGGCGCGCCACGCGCTGCGCGACCGCATGCTCGTTGCACTCGCCATCCTGGAGGTGCTGCTGATCGCGGTATCGCTCGGCCTCCTTCCGCTCGCGGTGCGCTGGGGACTTGCGCCGTTGAAGCGCGTGCTGAGCGCCATGGGAACGCGGCGTGAGGCCGATTTCACGCCCTTGCCGCTCGATTATGTGCCGGTCGAACTGCGCGGGCTCGTCGGCGCGTTCAACGGCTTGCTCGGCCGACTCGATGCCGCGATGCAGGGGATCAGGCGGTTCACCGCCGATGCGTCGCACCAGATGCGTACGCCGCTGTCGATCCTGCGCGCGCATGTCGCGGCATTGCGCTCGGCCAAGCTGCCGGAGGGGCCTGCGCAGCAGTCGGTGACCGATATCGAGGCTGCGACGGGACGGCTTCAGCGCCTGCTGACCCAGCTTCTCGCACTCGCCCGCGCCGAAGGCGCGCGCGAAGCCAGCCCCGATCTGCGGACACCCGTCGACCTTGTCCAGATCGCCCGCGCGGCGAGCGTCGAACATGCGCCGCAAGCGGTCAAAACGGGCATCGACCTGCATTTCGAGGCGCCCGATGGCGAAGTAGCGATTCTGTCGCAATCCGATCTGGCCGGCGAACTCGTCGGCAATCTGATCGACAATGCGATCCGTTATAATCGCGACAAGGGTGTCGTCACGGTGACGGTGCTGGATTGCGGCGCCGTGGTCATCGAGGACGAAGGCCCAGGCATCCCGCCCGACGCGCGCGCGACCGCGTTCGAACGCTTCGGCCGTCTTGCCCCCGATCAGGGGCGCGAAGGTAGTGGACTCGGCCTTGCGATCGTTCGCGCGCTCGCCGACAGCCTCGGCGCCAAGGTCGAACTCGCCGACCGCGGCGCCCAACCCGGACTCCGCGTCACCGTCGGGTTTCCGGTCGTGCAGACACGCTCCGCAGCCGTTTCTTAACCCTCCACCAACGTGACAGCGCCGTGACAGGAAGCCGGCATAGGCTTCTCGCATAAACACTGCCCGTAAAGGGCGGGACGCGGGGCGCAGCCCGCAAATCAGTCTTGTCGGACCTTCTGGGAGGGAGCAGTCGATGCGTCCATCGGGCGTCGTACCTAAGCTGTTATCGGGCGCGGCATTTGTTGCGCTCCTGTTGTCGCCCGTTACCGCGCAGGCGCAGGCCGATGCCGGCCGCGAACGCTTTCGCGATGTCTATAAGGAACTGATCGAGACCGACACGTCGCTCTCGAACGGCGATTGCACCCTTGCTGCCAACCGGATGAAGGCGCGGCTCGTCGCCGCCGGCTATCCCGACAACCAGTTCCGCGTCGTCGTCCCCGAAAAATTTCCGAAGTTCGGCAACCTCGTCGGCGAGCTTCCCGGAAGCGACCCGAAGGCGCCCGCGATCCTGCTCGTCGCGCATATCGATGTCGTCGAGGCGAAGCGCGAGGATTGGGAGCGCGACCCGTTCAAACTGGTCGAGGAAAACGGCTATTTCTTTGCCCGCGGTGCAATCGACGACAAGGCGATGGCGGCGATCTTCGTCGACTCGCTGGTTCGCTACCGCGAGGAAAAATTCAAACCGCGCCGCACGATCAAGGTCGCGCTGACCTGCGGCGAAGAAACCGACGCGGTGTTCGACGGCGTCGAATATCTGCTCGCGACCGAACCCGACACGTTGAAGGCCGGTTTCGCGATCAACGAGGGCGGCAAGGGCTGGCTGGACGACAAGGGGGCGCCGCGCACCTTCGGCGTACAGGCGGGCGAGAAAATCTATCAGGATTTCACGCTCGTGACGACGGGGCCGGGCGGCCACAGCGCGCGCCCGCACGCCGACAATCCGATCACGCGCCTGTCCGAAGCGCTGGCGCGCACCGGCAATTATCACTTCCCCGCGATGCCGGGCGACGCGGTGCGCAATTTTTTCAGTCGCTCGGCGCCGCTTTATCCGGGCGAAAAGGGCGATGCGATGCGCCTCGTTGGTGCAGGTAAGGACGACACCGCTGCGCTCGACCTGCTCAGCAAGGCCGACCCGGTGTGGAACGCGATGATCCGCACCACCTGTACGAACACGCAGGTTGCCGGGGGGCATGCTCCGAATGCGGTACCGCAACGCGCGCAGGCGACGATCAATTGCCGTATCCTGCCGGGTACGAGCATCGAGACGATCCACCAGGCGCTCGTCGACGTCGTAGCCGACCCGCGCATCGAGGTGACGCTCGCCGATGAACCGGGTCCGGTTTCGCCGCCGCCGCCGCTGACACCCGAAATCATGAAGCCGGTCGAAAAGCTCGTCGCCGAGATGTGGCCGGGCGTGCCGGTCATCCCGAACCTCAGCACGGGGGCGACCGACGGCCGCTTCCTGATGGCGGCGGGCATCCCGACCTATGGTATATCCGCCATCTTCGTCGATCCCGACGGCAACGGCGTGCATGGGCTGAATGAGCGCGTGCGCGTGAAATCGCTCTATGACGCGCGCCAGTTCCTGCATCGTCTCGTCAAGACATATGCGAGCGCGCGATGAAGGCGCTGAAGCCCCGATTTTTGACACTGCATCGCTGGGTCGGGCTGACCCTTGCGGTGCTGCTCATGATTCAGGGGCTCAGCGGAATGCTGCTCGTCTTTCGCGACGAGATCGACCGGGTGATTCATCCGGCGCTGGTGGTCGATCCGGCGCCAGCACGCGTACCCGTGCAGGCGTTGATGGATGTTGTCGAGGCGCTGCATCCCGGCGTGCCGGTGAATCGAGCCGAATTTTCGGCGTGGGAAGACGGCGCGGTGCTGTTCAAGCTGACCGCGAAGGACGGAACGCGCTGGTTGACGGCGGTCGATCCTTATCGCGGCGTGATCGTCCGCGACGGTTCGCTGGCGGCCTGGCCCGGCGAATGGATATTCCTGATCCACGACAGCTTGCTTGCGGGGCCGGTCGGCGAAACGATTGTCGGGATCGAAGGTTTCGGCCTGTTGTTC
>JAFAED010000272.1 GCA_023424275.1 Pseudomonadota bacterium
GTCATGGTCTTTACGCAAAGGCGGAGCGCTCTCCTATCACCGGGCGCCCAGCTCCGATCGTCGGTATCCAGCGCCTGGCCCGCGAGGCGCTCGCCCGGGTCGGCAGGAAGACGGTCTTATCCTCTCACACGGAACGCTATAACCAGGGCGTAACGCGCCAAGTGCCGACGGGGCGCGTGGTGCGCGTCTTGGGGCGCGTTCGTAGGCGGATTGGATATGACGGAGTTTATGTCGTTTTCGAGCGGATCACCCGATGATATCTAGTTTGCATATGGCCGATATTCTGCGTCCATGACGCATTATAATTGCCTAGTTTAAACCATCGGTTGAAATTGGTTTACGCATATGACATATAGTGCGTCATGCGGGCAGAAAGATCCTCGCTTTTAAACCAACTCCTATCGGAACTTCCGGTGGGATATGTCGTCGACGCCGCTTGGCTGAAGCGCAATGGTCTCGGCTCTTCGTCCGTGCGCGACTATGTGGCACGCGGGTGGCTCGAGCGGGTCGGGTCGCGCCTTTACCGGCGATCCCAACGTATGGAGGGTTCCGGCGTCGCTTGGGAACTCGCTGTCCTGTCCTTGCAACAGCTTCTCGATGCGCCGGTGCATGTCGGCGGTATGACCGCGCTCGAGCTCGCCGGCTATTGGCAATATGTGCCGATGGGGCGGCGCACTATATGGCTCTACTCGGGTTCCGATTACGCCCGCTCCTATCTTGGCAGGCTCGATCTCGACGCCGACGTCGACCTCCGACGGCGCAACTTGTTCGACGACGAGGATCTCGGCGTGGAAACGCGCAACCTCGACCTCGTGTCTTCGAGCATATCGCCGATCGAGGCGACCGATGCGCGCGCGGGGCGGTATCGAAATCCGCTTCGCGTCTCGGGCCTCGAACGCGCGATATTGGAAGTGCTCGAGCAGGTGCCGCACAATATAAGCTTCGAGCATGGCGCCGAACTGTTCGACGGGCTCTCGACCTTGCGGCCGCGGCTCGTCGAGGCGCTTCTTCATTCCTGCCGCAGCGTCAAGGCGAAACGGCTTTTTCTATATTTTGCGCGCGAGCAGAGCTTTGCCTGGACTCGCAAGCTCAAGGCGGCCGACATCGATCGCGGGACCGGCAAGCGTCAAATCGTGGTCGGCGGCGAACTGGATCCGGAGTTTCTGATAACCGTGCCGCGCAAACGAAGGGGGGCGCGCAGGGGCGCGGGGATGAGCCGATGAGTTTCGAGAGCTATTCGCGCCAAGTCGCGCTTCTCGTGCGAGCGATTCCTCACATCGCGTCCGAAGAGGCTTTTGCGCTCAAGGGCGGTACCGCGATCAACCTCTTCGTACGCGATCTGCCGCGACTCTCGGTTGACATCGACCTCGTCTATTTGCCGATAGCCGACCGCGCCGCCTCGCTCGACGCCATCCGCGAGGCGTTCAAACGGATATCCTCAGGCCTGATCCGGCATGTCCACCCGTCGAAATGAAAAGCGAGCACGCCGCGCTCGAGCATCTGGACGAGTTGGTTGCGCGACACGCCGAGCCGGTCGGCCGCCTGCTGGATGCTGAGCGGTTTTTCGGCACGGGTAGCGGCGGCCTCAATTTCGTCGATGTTCGCATCGCGGACGCTCGCGCCGTGGGAAAGCGGGACGTTGGATAATAGGGCATCGAGGGTGGGCGCCCTGGAGAGCGCGTCGATATTAGTGTTGCTGGCGGCAGACCAGCCGGCGCTCATAGGTCTCATTTGCCGTCTACCGCGAGCGTGTGGCGTGTGCCGTCGGCGCTGACGCGATACCAGCGGTCCTCTTCGCGGAGTGCCGCTTCGAGCACCGGCGCGCCGGTCGACGCGTCGCGGTGCGGATAGACCTGCACGCCAATCACCTTGCCGCCATAGAGTGGCATGACCCGCTCGACCTTCGTATGGCCGACGAGGATGCGGTTTACGCCGTAGAGCGCGAGGCTGCGCTCGACATCGGCGTCGCTCATCTTCTTGTCGCCCGTGCCGAAATAGCCGCGATACCATTGGGGTCCGAGGTTGCCCGCAACGAGCGCGATCGGAGCAGCAAGCATATTCTGATCCTTGGCATGGGTATCGAGCGCCATGCGGATCGCCTTGTTCATGTCAGTGACCGAGATATTGGCATCGACGATCGCCGGCGAAATCCCGCCGTGGAGGAAGAGCATGTCGCCGAGCTTCAGCACCGCAGGGCGCGAGCGGAGCCAGTCGCCGAGCAATGTGTCGGACGCGAACAGCGCGGCATAGTCGCTCTGCCCGAGGATCTGCGAGGCCTGGGGGTAACGCGGGTGGAGGTAGCGCGCGTCGCCGGTCAGCACCATGCGCTCGTGGTTGCCGAGCAGCACGTGCAGCGCGCCGCCGGCTTTGCGCGCCTCGCCTTCGAGCTTGTAGAAGAGCCAGAGGATCTCGGTCTGGTGTGCGCCGCGGTCGAACATGTCGCCAGTGACGACGATCTGGCCTTTGCCGAAGCTCCACTTGAGCTTGTCGTCGACGACGCCGTTCGCCTTCAGAAAGGCGACAAGGATCTCATATTCACCGTGGGTGTCGCCGAGGACGAGCAGCTTCGTGTCCGGATCGAGCGGCAGCGTATCGCGAGCGAGCGCCTCGACGCGCGGACGTAGCGGGACCGCGAACGCCGGGATGTCGCCCACAGGCGCGACGCGGATGCGGCCGAGCGGTTCGACCGTCTCGAGGATCGGGCGGAGGTTCGCGCCGACGCGCTTCGCGGTCCAGCCGTGGCGCGCCGGGAGCAGATAGGGGCCATCGCCCGCGGCATCGATCGCGGGCGTCACGGCTTCGGCCGTGTCGGCGGCATGCGCCGTGCCCGCGCCCATGCGCGGATCGAGCATGCCAAGCGCGAGAAAGGTCATGGCGCCGGCGAGAATCGCCGGGTGAAAGACAGCGCGCCGGGCGCGGGGTCGGCGGCGAACATCATGCGGCAAAATCGGGCTCCGGTTGAGGATGTCGGCGTAGCGCGGTGGCGCGGCCGCTTGGGAGATCGGGAACCGTCTCGCCGAAACGAAGCAGGCTCTTCTTCTAAGACGGGCGACGCGCCGAAATGCGCAACGCCCGGTGGCCGATTGTGCGATGGCGGCATGGCCGGGCCCTACTGCTGGCGGCGCGGCGGCGTGGCATGATGCCGCCATGATCGGGGGCGGGATAAGAACCGACACGCGCGCTGGCGCCAGCACCGCTTGCGCGGGCGGCAGATCGCTGCCGGGTGCCGCGGTCCGGTGCGCGCGCCCGGTCGGACGGACGATGCGCTGATGGCGAGCTGGCCGCCCTCGCACTGGCTGCCGGCGCGCGGATTGCGCTCGATTGAAAATATTCCTGGTGGCGCAACGCTTTACCGTGTCTTCTTCGGAGTACGCGAGAAGCGCGAGGCGCGTCTCGTCTCCTTCGACGATATCGATCGCGCCGAGCGCTCGGGTTTCGACGGCAAGGCTTGGGCGCTTACCATCGGCGCACACCTGGTGCTGATCGGCCTGCCGATCATCGCGCTGATGCCGGCGCGCGAGCCCGATGCCGCGCCCGAGGAAGGCATGATAGTCGAACTCGTCACCGAGCCCGGCGTCGCCGCGGGCAAGGGCGAGCGGCGGCGCGAGGCAGTCGCGGCGCCCGATGCCGAGACCGCAGGCGATGCCGCCCCCGCCGGGCTTCCCATATTGGCGAACGAGCGGGTGCTGCCTCCCGACGCCGAGAAGATCGTGAGCGGCGCGAACGCCGAGAATGCACCCGCCGCCTCCGCGCCCGCGGTGGCCGCAGCGGCGCCGCAGCCGCGAGAACTTCCCGCAGCGCTCGGCAGCGCGGCGGGCGGGGCGGGCACGATGTCACCCGAGGAAGCGCGTTGGGAGGGCGCGATCCTCGGCCGGATCGAGGGGCATAGACGCTATCCCAAAGCGGCGCTCAAGGCGGGAATAGAGGATCGCGTCATGCTGCGGCTCGTGCTCGCGCGCGACGGCAAGCTCCTGCGCGCCGAGGTGGCGCGCAGCGCCGGGCACCCTTCGCTCAACGCCGAGGTGCTCGCGCTCGCGCGCCGCGCCAACCCCTATCCGCGCCCGCCGGCGTCGGTGGCCGGCGAAACCATATCGATGCTCGTGCCGGTCGAATTCGTGGTGACGAAGGCCAAGTGAGGCGGCGCGCGGCGTCGCGGCGTCGCGGCGTCGCGGCGTGGGCCTCGCGGTTCGGGCGCTCAGAAACTGTAGACGATGCTCGCGCGGCTCGTCGTCGTCGTCGGTTCGATACCGGGATAGCTTCGCGTTTCGTGGCGCGCGGTAAGCTGGATGCGCATCGCGAGCGGGCCGGCGATCTTGCCGGTAAGCGAAGCCTGTCCTTCGATCGTGCCGTTAGCCGCCTCGAAAATGCCCGAGGTGGTCGCCGCGAACGCGACGCCTGGCGCAATGTTCCAGGCGAGTGCGGCGCTTCCGCGCGCGCCGAGCAGTTCCTCTTTGCCGCGCGCGCCGATCCATTCGACTTGGCGGAGCGACGGCCCGCCCGACAGGTCGAGGCTCAGCGATTTGGCGAGCGCGAGCTTCGCGCCGAACCCGAGACTTTGCGCAGTGCGCCGCTTGAACCCCGACAAGCGGTCACTCTCGAAGCTGAACAGCCCCGAGACGAACGCCTGTTTCGACAGCGTGCGGCGG
Organism: Pseudomonadota bacterium; assembly: GCA_023424275.1. Classification (GTDB taxonomy): domain Bacteria; phylum Pseudomonadota; class Alphaproteobacteria; order Sphingomonadales; family Sphingomonadaceae; genus Sphingopyxis. Next base: position 4,647 of record JAFAED010000272.1, read on the forward strand.
ACATCGTAATTGGCGGTGTAACGCTCGTTGGCGGCGATGCCTTCGATATCCTGATAGTCGAGCGTCGCGGCGAGCTTCTGCTGCCAGCCGCCTGCATCGCTCGTCAGCGCGGCGGCGATATTGGCATTGGCGCTATCGGTGGTGCCCGACGACTGACCGAGCCCGAACTCGAGCCGGCCCTTGATCGCGGCGGTCTTGGCGGACGTCTTGGCCGGGGCCTTTGCGGCTTCGGCGGGGGTCGGGGTCGGAGCACTGGGGGAATCGGTACCGGCTAATGCCGCCTCCGCAGGCTGTTCGCCGGCGAGCTGGGCGCTGGCGGGCGTCCTGTCGGCGACGGCAGTATCGGGAGCGAGCGCTGCTGTGGGGCAATGGCCGGTCGCGGCGATCGCGGCCGCGACTTCGGCGAGTCTGTCGGCGGCAGCGGGATCGCTCTTGGTGCCGAGCCGCGCGATCGATGCGGCGAGTTCCGGATCGCCTTCGGCCGCGGCGGCGCAGACGAGCGCTATGGTCGAGGGGCCGGACGGAGGCGCCGGGGATACGGCGGCTTCTGTGGGCGAAGCCGGCGCGGGGGCATCGGCGGCTACGGCGATCGCGGCGGTGAGCAGGAGCAGCATGGTCGTTAGTCTCTCGTCGGCCGGGTGGGGAGACGGCGCCGTGGCGAAAACGCCGGGGGTCGGATCCGCCTCCCTCTGTTCTGAGACGCTCTCAAGTCGCGAATGCGCACTCTTGGACCCCATCGCACAGTATTTTTTTTGCCCGTTGTGCGTATTCGGAGCAATGGCGCGTCTTAGTAGTTGGACGCGCTTGCTGTGCGTCTGCATCTGGAGACGGGCGCTATGTCGCCCGCGCCAACCTGCGCGACCCTGCGCAAGGTGGTGGCTTCCCACGGAAGCGATGCGGCCGAGCGGCAACCTCAAGGGGTTTCTTACTTGCGCCCGTCTCCTGATGCCACATCGGAGTTCCACTGGAGGCAGCGTTGGGCATTGCAAACAACATAATGACAATTGCGGATATCGAAGCTGCCGCCGCCAGAATGGCGGGACAGATCATGGAAACGCCTTGTCTGCCCTCTAATACGCTTTCACGAATCTGCGGCTGCGAACTCTTCCTGAAGTTTGAGAACCTTCAGTTCACCGCCTCGTTCAAGGAAAGGGGCGCGCTCAACAAGCTCTTGGGGCTGCTTCCCCAGGAGCGCCGCTCAGGTGTCGTCGCCATGTCGGCCGGCAATCACGCGCAAGGCGTCGCGTATCATGCCGCCCGGCTCGGAATCCGGGCAAGGATCGTCATGCCGAGGGGGACGCCGCTCACTAAGATATCACGCACCCGCGAGCACGGCGCCGATGTCGTTGTTACGGGAGCCAATCTCGTCGAAGCCTACTCCGTTGCTGAAAATTATGCGGCCAATTTTGGCTACACGATGATTCACCCGTACGACGATACCGAGGTGATCGCGGGGCAGGGGACGCTGGCGCTTGAGATACTGAACGCGATCGCTGGCCTCGACGCGATTGTTGTTC
>JAFAED010000313.1 GCA_023424275.1 Pseudomonadota bacterium
TGCCGGGTCATGCCGGCGACAGCCTGTGGCTGATGGGCCGCGCGCCCGTCGACGGCGCGCCGCGCCCGATGCAGGTCTTCGCCGACCCGCGCGACGGATCGATCCTCGGCTGGCGCGAAAGCGGCGCGATCAAGTTCGACCGGCGGCACGCGATGGACATCGTCTATGGCCTGCATATCGACCTGCTCGCGGGGCCATGGATGATGTGGTTCTTCGGGCTAATCTCGCTGCTGTGGGTGATCGACCATGGCATCGCGGTCGCCCTGTCCTTTCCGAAGGGCATGCACTGGCTTCGCGCTTTCCGGACCGAGGGGCGGCGCGGCAGCCTGAAGCGCCTGTTCGATTCGCACCGCGCATGGGGGCTCTGGTTCCTGCCCGTGACGCTGGTGCTTGCCGTCACCGGCGTCACGCTCGCCTGGCCCGACGACAGCCGCGAAGCCGTCGCGCTCGTCTCGCCGATCACCGGGCGCCTGCATGAGAGCATGGCCGATGTGCCCGAAACGCCGCCGGCGATCGATGTCGACGCCGCGATCGGGCGCGTTATCGGCAACAGCGGCGAGCCGGTCCACAGCGTCCGCCTCTTCCCCGACCATGGCGTCTATGCCGTCCGCACCTTCGACGCCCGCGACCGCGACGATCAGGGGAGATTGTGGACCTATGTCGCGATGGCCGACGGGCGGATCGTCGGCACGCGCCACGACAATGGTACGACCGCGGGCGACGAATTCTTTGCCTGGCAATATCCGCTCCATTCAGGGAAAGCCTTTGGCCTTGCCGGCCGCCTGCTCGTCCTCGCTGGGGGTGCTGTGACGCTGTGGCTCTGTCTTAGCGGCCTAAAGCTCTGGTGGCGGCGCCGGCGGCAATTGCTCTGATCCCGCTGTCCAAGGCTGTAGCCGATAGCTACCTGGGCCCTGTGACGGCGCCGCCTGCGTCACCTCCCCCTCGCGATCAGCCTTGCAAGCCGCCAATGGAACTCGCGACTTCGCGTTCGGACTGCACAAAGCCATAGGCCGGAACGACGGCGCCCTCGCGCGCAACGACGGTCGGCCACCGCGCGGTGAGCCGGTTACCGGCGTCGGGATCGCGCCCGATAAATTCGCCGCATGACAGGCTGATCTCGGCACTCGCGAAATGGCCGGCGCCGGCACAAAGAATGGCGCGGGTCGGCGCGGCATCGCCGACCAAGGCCAGCAGCCCCGGACTGACGAGCGCAGGGTCGAGCGCCGCCAGGCTGTCTTCGGACAGGACGCCATGTGTCATCTGTGTCGCCGCGGTCGGCGCGAGGCTGTTCACACGGATGCCATATTTTTCGCCCTCGATCGCCAGCGTCTGCATCAGGCCGACGAGAGCCATCTTGGCGGCACCATAATTGGCCTGACCGAAATTGCCCCAAAGACCCGACGACGAGGTCGTCATCACGATGCGGCCATATTGCTGCGCGCGCATCACCTCCCACACCGCCTTGCAACAGATGGCCGCGCCCATCAGGTGCACATCGACCACGAGCCGGAAATCGTCGATGCTCATCTTCGCGAAGCTCTTGTCGCGAAGAATGCCGGCATTGTTGATGAGGATGTCGATCCGACCCCATGCGGCCAAGGTCTCGCGGACCATCATATCGACTGCGGTCTCGTCGGTTACCGAAGCAGCGATCGCCAGCCCCTCGCCGCCGCTCGCCACAATCTCCGCGACGACCTGTTCGGCGGCGGCGAGCGCCACGTCGTTCACGACGACGCGCGCACCCTGACTAGCCAGATAGAGCGCATGCGCACGGCCGAGCCCCCCGCCCGCACCCGTCACGATCGCGACCCGATCCTTCAGCGGCAAAGCGTCATTCACCATATCAATCTCCATTCACTCTCTAGTGAGTTAATATAATGGACAGCAAAAAGGCCGTAGGGCAACATCTGCGTCGCCCGGCTTATGCCTTTTTGCAGATTTGCACGAAGCCCGCCGCCATGAACGATGCCATGCGCGCCTTGATCGCTTCGAAATCCTCCGATTTGCAGAGGCCGCCCGACAGCTTGTCGATGCGCCCCGTACGCGCGAGCGTGACCATCAGCGCGCCGGTGACGAAATGATAGCCCCAGAAAATATCTTCTTCGGCGCAGTCGGGCATCGCCTTTTTCAAAAGTTCGATCAGGCGAAGGACCACCGGATCGAAATGGCTGTCCATCAGTTCGGCGCCCCATTCGGGCGTATTCGCGACCTGCGCACCAAGCGCACCGTAATTTTTCCAGCCGTCGCCGCCGTGGATGTAGAGATCGAGGTCGGTGTCGAGAAAGGCGTGCAGCGCCCCCTCGATCGTCGGCTTGCCACCGCTCGCGCGATCATATTCGTCGAGCGCCTGCATGCGCTTGGTGCTCGTCACCACCGCACGCCGCGCAAAGACAGCGTCGAACAGCTTCTTCTTGTCCTCGAAATAATAGTTGAGCAGCGTGTGGTGAACGCCGACGCGCTTGGCGACATCCTTCAACGTGACGCCGTGCAGGCCGTGCCGCGAAAAAAGCAGCTCGGCCTCGTCGAGAATCTGCTCCATCGTCTCAGCGCGCTGTTCGGCCTTGGTCGACCGCCGACGCGGCTTCGCCTGTTCTGTCACTCGTTCGACTTCCAATATCTGTTCCGTCGCCGCCCCTGCCGCAACGCCCCCATGCCGATCAACCCGCGCCATGGTCGTTCCGCAAGCGAATCTTATCGATTTTTCCGGTCGGCGCCAGCGGCATGGCGGCAAGGCGCACCACCGCATCGGGAATCCACCAGGGGGCGACCCGTCCGGCAAGCGACGCGAGCAGGTCGGCATCGCTGATGTCGACGTCCGCGCCAAGTTCGACGAGGAGCACCGGCCGCTCGCCCCATTTGGGGTCTTCGCGCCCGATAACCGCGGCCAGCGACACCTGCGGCAACGCGCCGACCACCGCTTCGATCTCGGCGGGGTTGATCCACTCGCCGCCCGACTTGATCAGATCCTTGGCGCGTCCCGTAATCGACAGATTGCCGCGCGCATCGATCCGCGCGAGGTCGCCGGTCGCGAACCAGCCATCCTCGTCGGTCGCAGACTCCACTTGTCCCAGATAGCGCTCGACCACAGCCGGCCCGCGAACGCGCAGATGCCCCTCGACGCCGCGCTGCTCCGGCAGGGCGACGCCCGCCGCGTCGGTCAGCAGCAGGTCGACGCCGATCGCAGGCCGCCCCGACACCGACGCGGTGCGCAGCGGGTCGTCGGGCGGCGCGATCGTCCCGAGCGGTGACAGCTCGGTCATCCCCCAGCTTGTCTGTACGGTGACGCCCAGGCGCCGTTCGATCCGCTCCATCAGCGCGGGCGGCATCGGTGCGCCGCCGACGATGATGCGTTTGAGCGATGGCAGTTCGCCGCCCGCATTTTCGAGATGTTCGACCACGCCGAGCCATACGGTCGGAACCCCGACCCCGACGGTCACGCCTTCGGCCGCGATCAGCCGCGCGAGGCTCGCGCCGTCGGCCTGCCGGCCGGGCAGCACCAGCTTGCCGCCGACCGCAGGCAGGGCAAAGGGCAGCCCCCAGGCATTGGCATGGAACATCGGCACGACGGCGAGCACCGCGTCGCGATGCGTGAAGGCCATGACGTCGGCCTGCAACGCGCGCAGCGTATGAAGGAAGCTGGCGCGGTGCGTGTACGTGACCCCCTTCGGCGCCCCCGTGGTTCCCGACGTGAAGCACAGACCCGCCGGCGAGCGTTCGTCGAAGCCGCCCCAGGTCGCGCTGCCCGGCGCGCCTTCGATCATCGTTTCGAGTTCGCCAAGCGGCGGCGCGGCGGCGGGCCAATCCCCCGCGGCGCCATCGATCACCAGCAGCTGCGCGATCGCGGGGGCACGCTCGACGATCGAGCGCGCGAGCGGCAGCAGGTCGGCGCTGACGATCAACAGTTTCGCGCCCGACTGCACCGCCATCGCCGCGAGCTGCGGCGCGGTGAGGCGCGGGTTGAGCGTATGGCAGACGGCACCGATGCCCATCGTCGCATACCAGGCCTCCACATGCGCCTGGCTGTTCCATGCAAGCGTCGCGACGCGGTCACCCTCGCCCACGCCAAAGCCCGCGAGGAGCGACGAAATGGCGAGACTGCGATCGCGCAGCCCCGCATAACCGATCCGCGCAACGCTGCCGTCCTCGCGCGCCGTCACAACCTCCGCCTCGCCATGCCAGCGCGCGGCATGGCCCAGGAATTTGTCGAGGGTCAGCGGGTAATCCTGCATCATACCGTGAATCATGGACAATCTGCGCCCTTCGCGAGAACGGGCGAGACGATCCCCGTGTTCCAGTTCCACGGCTGGTTACCCGCCGCGCGGCGACGGCAGACAGCCGCCTCGTGCAGCGCGTACATGCCGGGCATCAGCCGCGTGCCAGGACGGGGCACGTCGGCGAAAGCCATGAACGCGGCGTCCTTGCCATAGGGGCGCCATGCCGCCTGCCCCGTGGCCTCGGGCTTGCCGGTTCTCGCAAACGACACCCAATAATCGCCCATCGCGGCCGCGAAACGGCGTTCGGCCACCGTGTCGGGGATCTTGGGCCAATAGGGCGGCGTGTCGTTTGCGGTGCCGAACACGTAAGGGATTTCGGCCGCATGAAAGCCGTGCAGGCCATATTCGCTCGCCGCCGGATAGCCATGGTCGAACAGGTAAAGATAGGCCGGCTGTCCGGCGGCGGTCTGCTTGATCGCGAGCCGTTCGGAGGTCCAGCCGTAGAGCGCGTCGCGC
>JAFAED010000324.1 GCA_023424275.1 Pseudomonadota bacterium
CCGCAACCCGGTGCCCGACAGCCTCGACGCACAGATACTGAGTGACGCCAAGCCCTTGTTCGAGCGCGGCGAGCGCATGCAGCTGACGTACAATGTCCGCAACACGCACCGCGCCGTCGGCACGCGCCTGTCGGCCGAGGTCACCGCGCGCTTCGGGATGAAGGGGCTCGCCGACGACCATGTGCAGGTCCGCCTGCGCGGCACCGCCGGCCAGTCGCTGGGCGCTTTCCTGTGCCAGGGCATCACGCTCGAGGTCTTCGGCGACGCCAACGACTATGTCGGCAAGGGCCTATCGGGCGGCCGCATCGTCGTGCGCCCCACCGTGTCGAGCCCGCTGGTCAGCCAGCATAACAGCATCATCGGCAACACCGTCCTCTACGGCGCGACCGCGGGCACGCTGCTTGCGGCGGGTCAGGCGGGCGAGCGTTTCGCGGTCCGCAACTCGGGCGCGCGCGTCGTCGTCGAAGGCTGCGGCGCGAACGGCTGCGAATATATGACCGGCGGCATTGCGGTGATCCTCGGCCCGGTGGGCTCGAACTTCGGCGCGGGAATGACCGGCGGCATGGCGTTCATCCTCGACACCGACGAGCAGTTCGAACGCCGCGCCAATGGCGAATCGATCGTCTGGCAGCGGCTCGCGAGCAGCCATTGGGAAACGGTGCTCAGGGAATTGGTCGAAGAGCATGCCAAGGCGACGGGTAGCAAATGGTCGGCCGAAGTGCTTGCCGACTGGGACCGCTGGCGCGGCCGTTTCTGGCAGGTCTGCCCGAAGGAAATGCTCAGCCGCTTGACGCATTCGCTGAACGAGGAAGAGGCCGAGGTCGTCGCGGCCGAATGACCCGTCGTGGCGGCGGTGCGCTTCGTCGCATCGCCGTATGACGTTCAGCGCAGCGAAAGCCCGGCGAATGTAGGGCGTCGCATCGATGTTTGCATCCCGAAAGGATGAAGCCATGCGCTCGACCGCAAAATTGTCCTTGATCGCCCTCCCGCTGCTCGCGCTCGCCGCGCCCATGCCCGCATCCGCCAGCGACATGCAGGGCACCGTCGCAACGCTCAACGACCCGGCCGCACAGGATCGCATGGCCGAAACGATCACGGCGATGGTGGGCGCGCTGATGCAGATGCAGGTCGGCTCGATCGCGAAGGCGGTCGCGCAGATCGATCCCGAATCCGACGCCGCCTATATCCCGCCCGACGCCACGCTCGGCGAAGTGACCGGCCGCGATCCCGACTATGCGGAGCGCATGGGCGACGATGTTCGCGCCGGCACGCGCATGGCCGGCCAGGCCGCATCGGCGCTTGCCGCCTATGCGCCGGTGCTCAAGGACATGGCACGCGACCTTGCGGCGCAATGGGAACGCGAGCGCGCCGACGCGCGGCGCTGACGCCTGATCCACAATAGCGTGGCCGCGCGCGCCATAGGCGTTGCGCGCGGCGCCTCCCTGCCGCTATGCCGGAACCATGTGGCAACTCTATCAATTCCCGCTCTGTCCCTTTTCGCGCAAGGTTCGCCTGTTGCTGGGCGAAAAAGGCGTCGGATATGAATTGGTGCGCGAATCGCCATGGGAACGCCGCGACGAATTCATCGACCTGAACCCGGCGGGGCGCACCCCCGTGATGGTCGATCAGGCGCGCGGTCAGGTGCTGATCGACAGTATGGCGATCACCGAATATTTCGAGGAAACCGTCGAAGGCAAGGCGATGATCAACGGCACCGCGGCGAACCGCGCCGAGATTCGCCGCCTGACGTCGTGGTTCGATCATGACTTTTATTATGAAGTCACCGGGCCTTTGCTGTTCGAGCGGATGCAGAAGCGCATCGTCCACCGCCAGCCGCCCGACGGCGGCGCGCTGCGGGAAGCGATGAAGGCGGCGAACAATCATCTCGACTATGTCGATTATCTCATCGACCATCGCACCTGGCTCGCCGGCGCGACGATGAGCCTCGCCGACCTTGCCGCCGCCGCGCATATCTCGGTCGCCGACTATCTCGGCGGGATCGACTGGACCGGGCATGAGCAGACCAAGGGCTGGTATTCGGGCCTGAAATCACGTCCGAGCTTTCGCCCGCTGCTCGCTGAGCGGATGGAGATCGTTACGCCGCCCAAATATTATGAGGATGTGGACTTCTAAGGGTTTGAACCGCCCCAAAATCCGTTCGTGCTGAGCTTGTCGAAGCACCGTCCTTCCCCTTGCTGCTTCGAAGCAAGAACGGCCCTTCGACAAGCTCAGGGCAAACGGTGTTGGATTTCTAGCAGCTCTTATATTTCCAGTTCCGGTCCTTGCCCTCGGCGACCTGCGCGACGATCGTTTCGATGCGCTTGACGCGCGTTTCCTCGCGCTTCGCTTCCAGCACCCATTCGATATAATCGCGGCGTTTGCCGGGCGAGAAGGCGTCCCAATGGCCCTGTGCCGCGGGATTGGCCTTGAGCGCCGCCCCCAGATCGTCGGGCAGGTCGAGCGCCGCCTTTGGTTTCGGAGCCGCGCGCTTGGGCTTGCCTTCGGCGCACAGCGCCGCCGCCTTCGCGATATAATCCGCCATCTGCTTGTCCGACGGCAGGTCGGCGAGCGAGGCCAGCCGCCCCATGCTGCCCATCGCGCCCGTGTCGCGCGGTGAGCCCGTGACCTCCTCGTCGCGCCAGAAGCCGAAGGTCGCATGCTCCTTGAACGCGGCCATGCCCGCGAGATTCTGCCCGTTCAGCACGAAATGCGGCACGCCCCATTTCAGCGTTTCTTCGGCGCCCGGCGCGTGCTTGTGCACCAGTTCGCGCAAATGATTGAGGATCGGCTGCGCGAACGGCTGGCGCTTCGCGATATAATCGTCGACGCGCGGGTCGCGGCTCACCCCGCATGCCTCGCGGCGACCAGATAGTTCAGCGCCTCGCTGCCGCCAAGCTTGAAGCCCTTCGCCGCCGACGGCGACAGGCCGGTGCGGTCGATGACGTCGAGCCCCGCGCCTTCGAGCAATTTCGTCAATTCCTCGGGCTTCAGGAACTGGTCCCAGTCATGCGTCCCGCGCGGCACCGCGCCGACACGCTCGGCCGCCTCGACGAGCAGCAGCTTCGACAGCATCGTGCGGTTCGGCGTCGACAGGATCATCAGCCCGCCCGGCGCAAGTCGCGCCGCGAGCTCGCCGACAAAAGCGGCCGGATCGGTAACATGCTCGACAACCTCCATCGAGGTCACGAGATCGAAGGTCGCGGGCGGCAGCGCCGCGAGCTCGCCTGCGAAATAGGTGATCGCCAGCCCCTGCCCCGCCGCATGATCCTGCGCCGCGGCGATATTCTCGGGCGCCGCATCGACGCCCGTGACCTTCGCACCCATCCGTGCCAGCGGTTCGGCAAGCAGCCCGGCCCCGCACCCGACATCGATCGCCGTGCGGCCTGCCAGCGCATGACGCTCACGCGCATCGACCTGCCAATGCGCGTCGATCTGGTCGCGGATATAGGCGAGGCGCACCGGATTGAGCTTGTGCAGCATCGCCGACGAACCATGCGGGTCCCACCAGTCGGCGGCGAGGGCGCCGAAATGGGCGGCTTCATTCGGATTGATCGTCGCGGCGCTCATGCCCAGCGATGTGGCACCGCGCCTTCACGGGTGCAAGAAATTCTATCGCGCGCATAGGTTCTCACGCTTGCCATCGCCCGCCCCCTTCCGTAACGACGCGAGCGCCGCAGAAATCCAAGGGAAGTTGCGGCGGAAACCAGATTCAGGAAAGCGGGGCGACATGGCGCGGATCGTGATGAAATTCGGGGGCACGTCGATGGCGGGCACCGAGCGGATTCGCACCGTGGCGAAACTCGTCGCGCGCGAAGTCGCCAACGGCAACGAGGTTGCGGTCGTCGTCTCGGCGATGGCGGGCGAGACCGACCGCCTCGTCAATTTCTGCCGCGAGGCAAACCCGCGCTACGATCCCGCCGAATATGACGTCGTCGTCGCCGCGGGCGAACAGATCACCTCGGGCCTGCTCGCGCTGACGCTACAGGCGATGGGCACGCCCGCGCGGAGCTGGCTCGGCTGGCAGCTCCCGATCCGCACTGAGGAAGCGCATGCCCGCGCGCGCATCCTCGACATCGACACCGGCGCGCTGCTCGCCGCGATGGGCAAGGGCGAGGTCGCGGTGATCCCGGGCTTTCAGGGCATGATGGACGACGGCCGCGTCTCGACGCTCGGCCGTGGCGGCTCCGACACCAGCGCGGTCGCGGTGGCCGCGGCCGTGAAGGCAGACCGCTGCGACATCTACACCGACGTCGACGGCGTCTATACGACCGACCCGCGCATCGTCGCGCGCGCGCGCAAGCTCGACTATGTCACCTATGAGGAAATGCTCGAACTCGCGAGCGTCGGCGCGAAAGTGCTCCAGACCCGCTCGGTCGGGCTCGCGATGAAGGAGGGCGTGCGCGTGCAGGTGCTCTCGAGCTTCGTCGAGGGCGACGAGGCTCCGAAAAAAGGCACGATGATCGTCAGCGACGAGGAAATAGAGGAACATCAGATGGAACGGCAACTGATCACCGGCATCGCCCACGACAAGAATGAAGCGAAGATCATCGTCACGCGCGTTCCCGACAAGCCGGGCGCGGTCGCCAACATCTTCGGCCCGCTCGCCGCTGCCGGGATCAACGTCGACATGATCATCCAGAACGTCGGCCGCGAAAAGGGCGAGACCGACGTGACCTTCACCGTCCCCGGCACCGACCTGCTCCGTTCGATCGACCTGCTCGAAGGCGCGAAGGACAAGATCGGCTTCAACCGCATCATCAGCGACGACAAGGTCGCGAAGGTCAGTGTCGTCGGCGTCGGCATGAAGAGCCATGCGGGCGTCGCGAGCACGATGTTCCGCGCATTGGCCGATCGCGGCATCAACATCCAGGCGATCTC
>JAFAED010000347.1 GCA_023424275.1 Pseudomonadota bacterium
CTCGCCAGCCAGATCGACCGCCTGCGTTGAGAGGACAGAGACAATGAACGCCGACCTTGTGAATGCCCTCGCTCCCGCGGCCGCCATCATCGGCCTGTTCGGGGTCGGCGGCTGGGTCTTCACCACCTGGCTGCGCGTCAAGCATGGCTATCCGCTCGAAAACAGCTGGGGCAAGGCGGTCTATCCCAAGACCAGCGACGAGGCGATGGAACGGGTCAAGCTGATCGGTCAGGAAAATGCCCAGCTGCGCGCCGAACTCGGTTCGGTGAAGGATCGCCTCGCGGTGATCGAGCGCATCGTCACCGACGAGGGCCACCGGCTGAGCCACGAAATCGAAGCGCTTCGGCGCCCGTCGAATTAGGACCTCGAACTGAAAGAACGAACATGGAAGCCATCTTCATCCTCTTCATCGTCGTCGGACTGCCCGTCACGCTCGGCATCGGTTTCGCGGCTTATGAGCGTCACCTGAAGTTCAAGGAAAAGCAGCTCAAGGCGATCACCAACGAGACCGCCGAAAAGGCCGCGCAATATGCGGCACAGACCGAACGGCTGGAGGCGCGCGTCCGCGTTCTCGAGCGCATCGTTACCGACAAGGGAATTGATGTCGCCGACGAGATCGAAAAACTGCGCGACGCCCCGCTCAACTGAAAAAATAAACGAAAGGATCCTTCCCCATGAACCCCTTTGAAATGGTCATCGGCATTGTCCTCATCGTGACGATCGGCAGCATCGTCCGCGCGAAATATGGCGCGCGCCGGGACCGTCATGGCAATGAATATTTCGTGGGCAACCCCGGCAACGACGCCGAAACCAAGGCGCTGCAGGCCGAAATCCGGTCGCTCAAGGATCGCATCCAGGTGCTCGAACGCATCGCCACCGACAACAACCGCGCCGTCTCGCTCGATCAGGAAATCGAAAAACTGCGCGACAGCAGCAAAATCTGAACGCCGGAAAAGGAGCAACGCTCATGGCTTTCATCACCCCCGACTTCACCGCCGCAGCCGTCGCGCTGACCGCGCTCAGCATCGTCAGCCTGGTTGCGCTGCGCGGCTGGCGCGACTGGATCCAGCTCAAGCGCGAGGAGCTTGCCGCGGGTCACGCGCCGCTGGCACAGGATGCCGTCGTGCCGCACGCCGGATCGCGGATCGAGATCGCCGACCTCAAGGAACGGCTGCGCAAGCTCGAAGCCATCGCGGCAGGGGTCGACCTCTAATCCACCCCCGACCCCGCGCGGCACCGGCCCGCTCCCCTGTCAGTCGCCTTCCGTCCGGCGGCTGACAGGGGAGCGGGCCGGTGTCGTTTCGGGCTCTTTCAACTTCGCGTCATCTATGCGAGGGGCGCCGCATGCGCAGCCTGACCGACATCTTCGAAGAATATGACTTTCTCGACGGCGACGATCGTTATCGCCTGCTGATCGAACTCGGCCGCGAACTGGAGGCGATGCCCGACGCGCTCAAGACCGACGCGACGCTGGTGCGCGGCTGCTCGGCCAGCGTCTGGGTCTATCCCGTACCACGCGAGGACGGACAGCTGCACTTCCTCGCCGACAGCAACGCCGCGATCACCAAGGGGATCGTCGCGCTCGTCCTCGCCGCGGTGCAGGACAAGGCCGCTGCGGAGGTCGCGGCGATGGATGTCGCCGCCGCGCTCGCTCCCTTCGACTTGACGCGCCAGCTCTCGTCGAACCGGACGCAAGGCGTTCCGAACATGATCGCGCTCGTCCAGGACACCGCACGCCGCATCGCCGGCACCTGACCCGGCCTGCCCGTCTGCGGCGCCCCTCATCCCCTGTTCTTCGCGCATGAAAAAGGGCGCGGGAGTTGCCTCCCGCGCCCTGTTTTCGTGATCGTTCGCGGTTTAGAAGCCGAGGACGAACGAGGCGCTGATCGCGCGCGGCGAACCGAAGTTCACGAACGCGCCGCTCGAGCTCGCGAGCCCGTCGAGGCTGCCGCTGAACGAGCCGACATAGAATTTGTCGAACAGGTTGCTGACGTTCAGCTGGATGTACGAATGCTCGAGACCGGCGCTCGCGAGCGAGTAGCGGACGTCGAGATCGACGACCGTATAGCCCTTGAACTTGGCACCGGGGGCGATCGGGCCGGTAGGCGTGCTCTGAACGACACCGTTGATGTCGTTCATGAAGCGCGAGCTGGTGTGCTTCGCCTGGACGCCCAGCGTGAAGTCGCCGAAATTGCCCTGGGCGCGGCCACCGAACAGCCATTCGGGGGCGTTGCGCTCGCGCTTGCCGGCCGTCCGCAGATAGGCCACGCCATCCTCGATGTAGCACAGGCCGGCGCGGGCAATGTCGCTCGTTGGCGCGCAGCCCGAGGTGATCGCGTCGCGCTCGATCTTCGACTTCAGGTACGAACCGAAGACATAGAGCGAGATCTGTTCGATCGGCTGATAGGCGATGCTTGCGTCGATGCCGTACTTTTCGACCGGGCCGAGGTTGGTGTCGGTTCCGTTGCCGTCGATGTCGTACGAGGTGACGAGACGGTTGCTATACTTCGAATACCAGCCGGTCAGCGCCGCCTGGACCTTCGAGGTCTGATAGCGGAAACCGACGTCGAAGCTGTTCGACGTTTCGGCCGTGCGCTCCGACGAGGCATCGTCGGCGGGGAAGAAGAAGGCGCTGTACAGGGCGTCGGTGCTCGGAACCGAGAGGTTCTTCGTATAGCTCGCCGCGAAGCTGAGGTCCGGGGTGATCTTGTAGACCGCACCGACGTTCGGCAGCAGCTTGTCATATTTCAGCGTGCGGCTCTGCGGCAATGCGGCACCCGACGGCCGGCCGGTGGTCGCGTCATACGCATAGGGGAAGACCTCCTGATAATCGGCGATCTGGTCGGCCGGCGCGCATTCGACGAATGCACCCGAGCTACCGCCCGTGCTCGACGTGAAGCAATAATTGTTGAGGTCGCGCTTGAAGAAGGGCGCACGCAGGCCAAGCTGCACGATCAACTTCTCTTCGAGGAACTCGCCGCGATACTCGCCCGCGATCTGGTGCAGCGTCGCGAACGACAGGCGGTCACGCTTCTGGAGCACGTTGCCGTTCACGTCCTTGACGGGATCGTTGATCGAGAAGACGTCGGTCGGCTCGCCGTTCGGGAACAGGAAGCCCGCGGCGCCGGTCTGACGATGACGTGCGCGGTCATAGCTGTACGACAGGCGGACGCGGTTCGTGTCGTTGATGTCATAGACGAGGTTCGCGATCGCGACCCAGCGGTTGGTATTCGTCTGGCTCGGCTGCAGCAGCGTTACCTTGCCGAGAACGCCGTCACCGTTGAGGTCGCGGCCGAAATAGAATTTGCCGCCATAGTTGCCGGTGCCGGTGAAGGTCAGGCCGTTCGCGGTGTTGGTGCGCGAGAAAAGGCCTTCATTGGCGTCCGTCGTGCCGCCGCCATTGGCCTTCACCGTCTGCCAGGCGCCGTCGAGCGACAGCGTCAGGCGATCGGTCAGCGTAAAGCGCGACTGCCAGCGGACGTTGCCGGTGTTCGACGGATTGTAGCGCCGTTCGAACTCAGTGCCGCAGGTGTTCACCGTGCTCGTGGTGCTCAGCGTGCAGGGGTAGCCGCCGCCGGTCGCCGGGTTGCCGATGTCATAGAAACGGCCGTCCTTGTCGCCGGTGATCGCGTTGGCGCGCAGCGGCGAGCCGCCGAAGTTGTTGCGGTTTTCGTTATAGTGGCCGGCGATCGCGATGAAGTCGCCATTGTCGCCGATCGGCTGATAGATCTTGCCGTTATACTGTTGCTTGCGGATCTTGCCGTAGTTGGCGAAGGCCGCGACGTTGTTCGTGGTCGAGGCCGAGAACCAGGCGCGGGTGCCCCACGGCGTCAGATTGCCGGTCTGGAGCAGGCCGAAGACCCGGTAATAGGGGCGATCGCCGGCGCCGTCGGACAGGATGTTGCCGTAGGATGCGCTCATCATCGCGCTGAGCTCTTCGCTCGGGGTCAGCGTGTTGATGTTGACGGTGCCGCCGACGGCTGCCGCGGTCGGGCTGTCGACGTCGGTCGAACCGAGGTTGACGTTGATCGTCTGAACCAGCTCGGGATCGACCTGCTGGTTGGTATAGATCGCATAATTGCCCGAATCGTTCAGCGGAATACCGTCGAACGTCTGCGAAATGCGCGACGAGTCGAAACCGCGGATCGTGAAGTTACCACCGCTCGAACCCCAGGGGTCGTTGTTGGTGAAGCTGACGCCGGGGACGAGGTTGATGATTTCGTTGATCGACTGGCCGGGGCGCTGGCGCTGGATCAGTTCGGAATCGACGACGACCTTGGCTTTGGGCGAATCGGGGATCTGGATGCCCGCGACGTCGCGCGAGACCGAACCGGTGACGACGATTTCGCCGTCGAAGTCCGACGAGCCGGTCGACTGGGCAAAAGCGGGCGTGGAAAGCAGCGCGACCGGAATCAGCGCAACGCTGGCGGCAAGCGTGTGACGGAATTTCATTTCAGGAGTCCCCTTGGTGGTGCAATCGGCTGGCGCGCGACAATGGGGCGCGCCTTGACCTGCGAGCGCCCCTGAAGCCCGCATGTGGCACGATTGTGACAGCAATTGTGACAGTGCAACCCGCACGCCGCCGCAGGATCGGGGGAGGGTGAAAAAACCGCGAATTTACGTCCCGGGCGGCGAGTTATCCACAAGCCGGCCCGTGTTTTTTTCCGAAACTGTTGCTGCAATGCAACATAAAAGGGCGCCCCGCGGGGCGCCCTTTTGCGACTCAGGCGGCGTCGCCCGCGGCTTCTTTCGCCTTGTCGGCATAAACGCGGACAGGATCCTTGCGGCCTTCGACGACGTCCTTGTCGACGACGATCTCGACCACGTCGGTCAGGTCGGGCAGGTCGAACATCGTGTCGAGCAGGATTGCCTCGACGATCGAGCGCAGCCCGCGTGCGCCGGTCTTGCGTTCGATGGCCTTCTTGGCGACCGCGACGAGCGCGTCGTCGGTGAAGGTCAGCGACACTTCCTCGAGGTCGAACAGCTTCTTATATTGTTTGACCAGCGCATTCTTGGGTTCGCCCAGGATCTTGACCAGCGCGTCGATGTCGAGATCCTCGAGCGTCGCGATGACCGGCAGGCGGCCGACAAATTCGGGGATCAGGCCGAACTTCAGCAGATCCTCGGGTTCGATATTCTTCAGCACTTCGCCCTGGCGGCGTTCGTCGGGGCCGGCGACATGCGCGCCGAAACCGATCGACTTGCCCTGGAGGCGATCGCCGATGATCTTTTCGAGGCCGCTGAACGCGCCGCCCGCGATGAACAGGATGTTCGTCGTGTCGACCTGCAGGAATTCCTGCTGCGGATGCTTGCGCCCGCCCTGCGGCGGAACGCTCGCGGTCGTGCCTTCCATCAGCTTCAGCAGCGCCTGCTGCACGCCTTCGCCCGATACGTCGCGGGTGATCGACGGATTCTCGGCCTTGCGGCTGATCTTGTCGATC
>JAFAED010000351.1 GCA_023424275.1 Pseudomonadota bacterium
GGTTCGATCAGTCCCTCGCCGATCGCAAGATCTTCGGCGTGGCAAAGCACCTCGTAGATACCGCCGCGTGCCTTGATCGACCCGGCGACGGGAAGCGCGTGATCGCATTTCACGAGCAGGCCGCCGGGGCTGCCGCCGAGCAGCTCCTTTTCGAGCTTCGGCGCCGGCACAAGCGCGGACTCGATGATGCCACCGTCGGCGACGAGTTCGGGAAACAGGGATGCGAGCAACGGGGCGAAGCGCTCCAGTCGCGCGGCCGCCGCGCGTACGTCGGCGAGGCCGAAGCGATCCGACGCAGCGGCTTCGATCGCTCGCCGGTTGGGATTGAGCCAGAGGAAAGGGCGGCGCTGCCGGAGGGCGTCAGCGACCGGGGCTGGGAGGTCGGCGGGGGCGTTCGTCATTCTGTTCCCTCGGCATATTGAACTGGCCGGTCGACGGCAAAGCCGCCGTCGTGGCGGACTAGCCTGAGGTGCCGATACGGCAGGTTCGCGAAGTCGGTGCTCGCCGTGCCCGCGGTGTCGCAAATGATCGTCGCGCTCGCGATCGGATCGAACAGGGCGCGGAAATGATTGGTCGATTTGACGGCCAAAATCGCCTTGCTGGCGACATCGATCCCCATGTCGTCGAAACACTCGGGGCCGAAAACCTGCTGCCGGATCGAATTGACGACCAGATCGATGCCGCCGGCGCGCAGCGCGACGGTGAGACCCAGCGGAGCGTTGGGCGTTTCGCTGAAGAAACGTTGCCGGACATCGGAACGGACCCGCAGCACCTCGACGTCGAGGTCGATCGGGTCGCCCGACGCCGGACCGGATTTGCCGCCGATCCGCATCGACAGCCGCGCCCCTTCGCCGGCATCGGCGGCAAGCGCCGCCGCCTGCGGATCCCAGATCATGCCGAACGCACAATTTTCGCACCCTTGCGTCAGAAGCTCGGCCAGCAGGAAATTGCTGTCGCCCGCCGCGCCGCCGCCCGGATTGTCGGCGGCGTCGGCGATGACGACGGGGCCCGCGCCGGCGGAAATCGTCCGCGCACGGCGCACCGCTTCTGCCGCCGACACGCGTTCCGGCGGAAGCGTACGGATGACGTCCAGAAAATCGCCGGCCACCTCGTCGCCGATCGCGCGAAGCCGCGCGGGCTCGACGCCCTCCGATACGATCAGCACCGACGCGCCCGCGTCTTCCCAGTCGGTCCAGGGAAAGCCGTGCATCAGCGTGATATTGTGAATGCCGCCCTTGCCTTCGCGGGCCTGAAGCGACGCGACGAAATCGCGCATCGGCGCGCCCGTCGTTCCTTGGATGCCGAGGAAGGGAATGGTGCGCAGCGAGGTGCGCAGCCGTGCGTCGCCGCGTGCCGCTTTCGCCAGCATTTCGTGCAATTCCTCGACGCGCGCGCGGTAGTCGGTGTGCGGATATTCCTTGACCCCGACGAGCAAGGCGCCGCTTTCGATCATCTGCGGCGCGATATTGCCGTGCAGGTCGAGAATGGCGCCAAGGGGGATGTCGGGGCCGACGATCGCACGCACCGCACCAAGGATGTCGGCTTCGCAATCGGGGATTCCTTCGGCCGCCATCGCGCCATGCAGGACGAGCAGGACGGCGTCGATCGTTCCCGCCGCCGCGCGCACGCTGGCGAGGAGTGTTTCGCGGAGCGCGGCATAAGCGTTCGCCAGCGTCAGGCCCGACGGCTGCGCCCAGGCGAACGGCCCTTCGACTGCGATGTCGCCGCGCGCGGCGATGACCGCGATGGCGTCGCCATAACCGGCAAAGGCCAGGGCCTCGTTGCGTGCTTCGGCCGATGGCGGGCGGTACCAGCCATTCTCCTCATAGCTGCGCAGGCTCGTCGGCAAGGGCGAAAAGCTGTTGGTCTCGTGGAAGAGACCGGCGACGAAGATGCGAAGGGGAGCCAACGCCTAGCCCGCCGCGATGCGCTGGAAGGCAAGGTGCCTCGTCCGTTGCGTCTGGAGCCGGAATCCGTCGTCCGAGACAGTGAGCGCGGCCGAATAGGGCAGGCCGGCGAGCTGGGTCGCGACGATGGCGACGCGGTCGGACAGGGGAGTGAGGTCAGCAGACCAGCCGCCGATCACGTCGCGCATCGCGAGCGTGATCCCGTCGCCCTCGACACGGATATCGGCGGTGCAGTCGGCATCGCCGCTTCGATAGCGTCCCGCAGCGAAGCGGCCGAACGCAGCCGCGTCTTCCGCCGCCGGGGTCAGCTTTCGATAGGCGGCGCTGTGCCCGCCGAAGTGGACGGGGAGCGGATCCGTTTCACCGGCAGCGGCAAGATCCAGTTCGACGTCGCCGATCGAACCGATCGAGACGAGCGCGCGGCCTTCGCCGACCGGCCGGATGGGAACGCCCGCAGGCGCGCCGCAAAATGCCAGTTTGAGCGTGCCGTCGTCGTCACGGATGCTGTAGACCAGGTCGGTCTCGGCCGACCACCAGTCGCCGGGAAGCGCCGGATGGTCGCTTGTGCGGACGGTCTGTGCAACCGGCCCCAGCCGGTCTTCGAGAAGGATGTCGGCCACTTTCTCCGCGAGGAGCGGAGGCGCCGCGCCCGGTGCGCCGTTGCACAGGATCACGATGTCGAGCCCGTCGTCGGGGAAGGTCAGCATCTGGCTCGTCCCCCCGACAACGCCGCCGGCGTGGTGAACGACGGGCAGGCCGCGATAGGTCTCGACCATCAGCCCGAGCGCATATTTGCTGATCCCGCCGTCGGGCAGGGCGGGGCGCTCCATCAGCTGGTTCCAGCTGTCCGCGCCGCCGAACATATCCCTGCGGCGAAGATGCGCCATCCAGCGGAGCATGTCGTCGACGGTCGACACGATCGCGCCTTCGCCGCGATTTTCGTCCGACGGAAAGATGCCGCGCCGCCATCCGCCCGCGCCGTCGGGGACATGCAGCGTCGCCATGCCCGGCACGATCGCAAGGTCGCTCGGGACCGATGCGGTATCGGCCATACCGACCGGCGCGAGCACCCGCGTGCGAAGCTGGTCTTCGAAGGACGCACCGCCCGCGCGCTCGATCGCCAGCGAAACCAGCGCATAGCCGCCATTATTGTAGATCACCGCTTCGCCCGGCGCGAAATTGCAGCCGGTCTGCCGCGCCTGTGCAT
>JAFAED010000370.1 GCA_023424275.1 Pseudomonadota bacterium
ATCACCAGCGCCCATACGCCGATCGTCACGGCGGTGAAGCTGAACGCCGCGGCGACAAAGATGAACCCTTCGCCGCGCTGCGGAAGCAAATAGCGTTTGAAGATGGTGCGTTCGTATGGACGCAGGATCATGGGGCGGGCAGCCTTTGCGGCGTATGGGTAATGACACGCATAAGGCCGCTTTAAGCAGCGCCGACAGTGCTGGCAATGGGCTGACCATGCCCCGGCGGGGCGGGGGCGGCATGACGTCAAACTGCGAATGATTCGCAAAATATGTTGCTCTTTGGTCACAGCACCCGGCAAAAGCGGGGCCAGCCGCCCGTCAGAGGGTGACAAAGCCCCCCTGCGGACCTACCCACACAGCTTCTGGTTCAACGCGGCCCAAAGGCCCGGCTCCAGGGAGTGCAGGCCTTTCGCCGGGCCTGCAACAAGGGGGATGGCGAGTGTTCGTCACAGGCGCCCGGGTCTTGCAATGCGAGGCCCGGGCGTTGTGATTCCGACGCGAAGCGTCGCCCCCGCGAAGGCGGGGGCCGGTAGCGGCTTTCACAATCGATGTCGGTTTGGGGGTGGAAGGCGGACGCCTACCGTTATTTCGCCCGTTCGTTGTAGCTGATGGCCGATGAGTGGTCCTTGTGATTCTCGATGATAATCACTCGGGCAATCTTGGTGCTGTCCATCGGAACAACGCTTTCTAAAACGTCGGCTTTCGCTCCGTCCTTGTCGCCACCGGTAATTCGGGTGAAAGTGGTTTTGATGGCAATGTCGCGAATGACGCGCGCGACCTGCTCGTAGCCAGAGCCGACATAATGTGTCGTACATCGTTGCTCACTGGGATCATAGGTGAACAGCAGAGCGCCCACGTTTTGCGTGGACTTGAACCACATAGTTCCGGGTTCCTGCGGCGGCGCTTCTGCGAGGCCAAGTTTTTCCAGTTCCTCAAGCGGCGGCGCCACGCCGGTTCGGATCAAGTTCGGACACAGATAAAATGTTGCTCTACCCGCAACAAAGGCGGGTGATTTCGAAGAATCTTGTGCACCCGCCACTGCTGCCCATAATGCAGCCACGCCCGCTAGAACCGCGAGATGTTCACGCCCCCGCTCCATATCCTGCCCCATCAATATATGGCCGTTGAAGAGGCCTTCTAAACAGAGATCCAAATGCCTGCAATCGGCCGCAACCGGCCGCTTGCCCTTACCCTTCGCTCTCGCTGATATCTTCCAGCATATCGGCATCGAGCACGCGGACGCGGCCCTGCTCAAGCGAGATCACGCCCGATTCCTCCCAGCTCTTGAGCTGGCGGTTGATATGCTCGCGGCTCATGCCCGCGAAATTTCCGAGTTCGGTCTGGCTGAGTTCTACGCGCTGCGACGCCTCGACATCCTTGCGAATCAGGCGTTTGAGATAGCGCGCCAACCGCGGACCCGACGCATAAGCACGGTCGCTTTCGATCGTCTGGTCGGCGGTGCGCAGGCGCCGCGCGAGCTGTTGCATCAGCGACCATGCAAATTCGGGATGGCTCGCGGCGAAATCCTTGAGCGCATTGCGGCCGAGCTGGAGCGCGCTCCCGGCGCTCGTCGCGGTGACCGATGCCGTGCGTTCGCCGCCATCGAGCAGCGCAATCTCGCCCAGCACCGCGCCGGGCTCGGCATAGGCAAGCACGATTTCGCGGCCGCCCGAGGTCAGCATCGACACGCGCGCGGTGCCCTCGGTCAGGATCAGCATCATGTCGCCCGGGTCACCCTGGACGAGCAATTCCTTGCCCTTGACGAAATTGACCTGAACCGCGCGGCTAGCAATTTCGGCCCAGTCCTCGACCGAAAGTCCAGAAAAAATGCTGTCGGGGCCCTGTAACTCGGCGAGTCTCGCGTGATCCATTGCCCCTACACCCCTTTTGCCCGGCGCTAGACCAGCCGGCTCTGCTTCACCGCCGCTTCGATGAATCCCGCGAACAAGGGATGCGGGTCGAACGGCTTCGACTTGAGTTCCGGATGGAACTGCACGCCGATAAACCACGGATGGTCCGGGCGCTCAACGATTTCCGGCAGCATGCCGTCCGGCGACATGCCCGAAAAGACCAGACCGCCCTTCTCGAGCCGATCGCGATAGGCGTTGTTGACCTCATAGCGGTGACGGTGGCGCTCGCTGATATCGTTTGCGCCATAGACGCTCGCAACATGGCTGTTCGGCGACAGCTTTGCCTCATAGGCGCCCAGCCGCATGGTGCCACCGAGATCCGTGTCGGCGCCGCGCTTTTGCAGGCCTTCGTCGCTCATCCATTCGGTGATCATGCCGACGACGGGTTCGTCGGTCGGGCCGAATTCGGTGCTCGACGCATCGGCGATGCCGCTCGTGTTCCGCGCGCCTTCGATGCACGCCATCTGCATACCAAGGCAGATGCCGAAGAAGGGAACGTTGCGCTCGCGCGCGAAACGCACGCTCGAAATCTTGCCTTCGGATCCGCGCTCGCCGAACCCGCCAGGGACGAGGATACCGTGCATCGGTTCCAGATTGGCGGCCAGATCCTCGTCGCGCTCGAACATTTCGGCGTCGAGCCAGCGGATATTGACCTTGACGCGGTGCGCCATGCCGCCGTGGACCAATGCCTCGTTGAGCGACTTATAGGCGTCGGGCAGCGAGACATATTTACCGACGACGCCGATCGTGACTTCGCCCTCGGGATGCTGCTTGCGGTCCATGATGTCGTACCAGCGCGACAGGTCGGGCGCGGGCGCGTCGTGGATGCCGAAGGCATGGAGCACTTCGGCGTCGAGCCCTTCGCCATGGTACTGGACGGGGACCGAATAGATGCTGTCCGCATCGAGCGCCGGAATCACCGCTTCCTT
>JAFAED010000359.1 GCA_023424275.1 Pseudomonadota bacterium
TCAGGCGCGCGAGATCGCGGCGCTGGGCAAGGAACTCTATGCGCGCATGTCCGTGATGGGTGCGCACATCGCGCGTGTCGGCAAGAATCTCGATCAGGCGACCGGCGCGTACAACGCCTTTGTCGGCAGCTTCGAGAGTCAGGTGCTGACACAGGCGAAGCGTTTCGAGGCGCTCGACGTCGAAACCGGCGACAAGGAAATCGCGGCGCTGCCGGTCGCCGAACAGGCGGCGCGCCCGCTGTCGAAGCTGTCGGGCGCGGGCGGCGCCAACGACTGACGCGTCAGATCGCGCGCCGCAATATGGCGGTCCGGCCCTCGCCGCCCGTCAGGATCAGCGTGCCGTCGTCCGCAAAGGTCAGGCCGACCGGCGCCGCCATCAGCGCAAAGAAGGCGGCTTCCTGCGTCATGCCCGCGCCGGGACACGCCATTTCGGTCGCCATCAGGGGGCCGGCCTTCAGCGTCGTGCCATCGACCGCATAGCCACCCGAAAAGCGGTTGCAGCCTGCGCTGCCGCTCATCCGGCCACCGTCGAATTGCAGCGAGGTCGGGCGGTCGGTCGCGACGGGCGTGCCGCCGATCGACACGAAGGTCCAGCTCGTTCCGGCAAGGTCGGCCGGCGGCAATATCCCGCCGCCGCACCCCTTCACCGTCTTGCCGTCGGCGACCACCGTCACCGTATCGGCATAGCGGCGATCGCTCATCCCGTCGCTGCATTCGCCGTGCGTCACATCGACGGTCAGCCGGCCGGTGACATAGCGTTCGCCATTGACGCCGGGCTTCGCACCGGGATTCGGCACGGCGATCTTCGTCTCGCCATAGTCGCCGTCATATTCGAGCCGCGACGGGGTGATCCTGAGCGTCCAGCCGGGCTCGGTGCCGAGCGCCATATAGTCGGCGGGCTGTTCGCCGGGGCCTTGCGGCGGCGGCCCGGCGGCGGGCGCGCAGGCGGCAAGCGTCAGAAGGGCGGCGGCGGGCAGGGTGATCCGGATCATGGGGCGTCTCCTTGCACAACGGGGCTGATCGACCGATGAACGGCGCGGGGGGCTATCGGTTCCGCTGCTGGTTCAGCACCTCATACGCCATCACGGCCGTCGCGACCGCGGCGTTGAGGCTGTCGGCCTTGCCCATCATCGGCATTTTCACGCGCACGTCGGCCGCGGTGGCATAGTCCGCCGGCATGCCCTGCGATTCATTGCCGGTGAGGATGAAGGTCGGCGCGGCATAGCGCACCGCCTGATAATCCTCGGTATCGTCTCCGAGCCAGGTCGCGACGAGCTGCCCCGCCCCCTGTCGCAGCCAGGGCAGGAATTCCTCCCACCGCGCGACCACCAGCTTCTGCGTGAAGATCGCGCCCATGCTCGCGCGCACCGCCTCGACGGCATAGGGATCGGTCGATTCGTCGAGCAGGATCAGCCCGCCCGCGCCGACCGCATCGCCGGTGCGCAGCATCGTGCCGAGATTGCCGGGATCGCGCAGCCGCTCGGCGACCAGCCAGATCGAGGCCGCGTCGCGGTCGAGATCGGCGAGCGTCGTTTGCGGTTCGGCATAGATGCCGACGACGGTCTGCGGATTGTCCTTGCCCGACAATTTCGACAGGATCGCACCCGTCGTATCGATCACCTCGCCGCCTGCAGCCAGCGTGTCGGCGACCAGCGCCGCGGCGAGCGGGTGCGCGTCGCCCTCGGGGCCAAGGAACAGCCACTGCGGGAGCACGCCCGCCTCGCGCGCCTCGGTCGCGATGCGCAGCCCCTCGGCCAGGAACAGCCCCTCGGCACGGCGGTGGCGCTTCTCGCGCAGCAGCCGCATCCGCTTGACCAGCGGATTGGAAAGGCTTTCGATTTGGGAACGGCGACCGGACACGGTCAATCCTCGCCGAAGCTGTCCTTGACCAGCCCGACGAGCTTCAGCAGCGCTGCGTCGGCGCCGTCGCCCTTGGTGTGGATCGTGATCGAGTCGCCCTTTGCGGCGCCGAGCATCATCAATCCCATGATCGAGGTGCCATTGACGCGCGATCCGCCCTTTTCGACTTCGACCGACACGCTTTCGGGCAGCCGGCTGACAAAGGTCACGAACTTGGCGCTCGCACGCGCGTGCAGGCCGCGCTGGTTGGTGATTTCGACCGTCTCGCTATTTTCGTTCAAGGGCCTACTCCCAGCATTTCCGACGCGACCGAAATATATTTCTGGCCGGCTTCCTTCGCCGCGATCACCGCGGCGCGAAGTTCCATCGTCTTGCGGGCGCTTTCGAGACGGATCAGCATCGGCAGATTGACGCCTGCGATCACTTCGGTGCGGCCCGATTCGAGCAGGCTGATCGCGAGGTTCGAGGGGGTGCCACCGAACAGGTCGGTCAGCATCACGACGCCGCGGCCTTCGTCGACCTTGCGAATCGCGTCGGCGATTTCCTTGCGGCGCATTTCCATATTGTCGTTGGGACCGATGCAGACGGTGGCGATTGCCCTTTGGGGACCCACGACATGCTCCATCGCGCGCACCATTTCTTCGGCAAGGCGGCCGTGGGTGACGAGCACCATTCCCAGAAGCGGCAGAGCCTTATCGTTCGCCATGCAGTCGTCGACCCTTATATGTTGCCGCCGGGCGCAGACGCCGCGGGCGGGGGCTTGCCCTCAAGCCCATCTTGCGGGGCAGAGTCAAGATTGCGGTGGATGACGGTCGGGCTGTGACCCGCTTCGCGAAGCCTTTTTGCAACACGCTCGGCGACATGCACCGACCGATGGCGCCCGCCGGTACAGCCGAAGGCGATGGTCACATAGCTTTTGCCTTCGGCCTGATAGCGGGGCAGCAGGGCGATCAGCAGCGCCTCGATCTGCGCAACGGTGGCCTCATAAGCGGGATCGGCGACGATATAGGCCGAAACTGCGGCGTCCAGCCCGGTGCCGGGGCGCAGTTTTGCGTCCCAGTGCGGGTTGCGCAGATAGCGCATGTCGAACACCAGGTCGGCGTTACGCGGGAGGCCGCGGGCAAAGCCAAAGCTCATGACGTTGAGTACGGGCTCATTCTGTCCGACGTCGGCGAAGCGCTGGCGGACTTCCTGCTGCAGATCGTTGCTGCTGTAATTCGTCGTGTCGATGACATGCTCGGCCCAGCGCCGCAGCGATTCCATCATTTCGCGTTCGCGCGCGATGCCGTCGGCGGCGGGGCGATCCTCCGCCAGCGGATGGCGTCGCCGCGTCTCCGAAAAACGTCGCTCCAGTTCGGCGCCCGCGCAGTCGATAAACAATGTCTGGACGTCGCGCCCGCCGGTTTCGCGCAGCGACTTGATTTGCTTGACGAGGCGTGCCGGCTTGAACCCCCGGCTGCGGCTGTCGATGCCGACCGCGAGCGGGCGCGTCGCTTCGCTGTCCGTCGCCGGCGCGGCGATCAACGCTTCGAGCAGCGCGAGCGGCAAATTGTCGACGACTTCCCAGCCCAGATCTTCGAGCACCTTGAGCACGGTCGATTTGCCCGCCCCCGACAGGCCGGTCACCAACAGCAGGCGCGGTTCGACGGTTTCGGTCATCGGCGCTGCATCATTCGCCGCCGCCTTGCCGGTCGAGCGCAAGCAGGATCTTGATCGGGGTCGAGACCTCGAACGCCGACAGCGTCAGCGAGGGCAGCGGGTGTCCTGCGACGGTTTCGACCTGCCGTTCGGGCGGCATGCGTTCATAGCGTTCGGTCAGGCGT
>JAFAED010000451.1 GCA_023424275.1 Pseudomonadota bacterium
AGCCCGGGGTGACGAAATAGGTCAGACTGAACGCTGGGCGGTTGTTACCAGCAGCTATACCCGCCGTCGGCCAGCACGATGCTCCCGGTCATCAGGCTCGCCATGTCGGACGCGAGGAACAGGATCACCGACGCCACCTCTTCGGGCTCGCCCAGCCGGCCTTGGGGCGTGCCGTCGATCCAGCGGCGGTACATCTCGCCCTGCTTGTCGGCGAAGGCGTTGAGCGGGGTCGCGATATAGGTCGGCGCGACCGCGTTGACGCGCACGCCGCGCCCCGCCCATTCGGCGGCAAGGCTCTTGGTCAGCTGATGCACCGCCGCCTTCGACGCATTGTAATAGCTTTGCGGCTGCGGCCGGTTGACGATGAAGCCCGACATCGACCCGACATTGACGATGCTCCCCTGTCCCGCCGCGAGCATATGCCGCCCGAACGCCCGCGCGCACCAGAAGCTGCCATTCAAATTGACGTCGAGGACATTCAGCCAATGTTCGTCGGCGACATCCTCGGCCGCCGTCTCGCTGCGCGCGATCCCGGCATTGTTGACGAGGATGTCGATCCGCCCTTCGCGCACCAGCATCGCATCGGCGGCGGCATCGACCGCCGCGCTGTCGGTGACGTCGAGCGGCGCGGCGGAGACGGCATAGCCTTTAGTCGCCAGATCGGCGACCGCGCGGTCGAGCGCGGCGGCGTCGTGGTCGGCAATCGTCACCTTCGCCCCCGCTTCGGCGAGCGCTTCGGCGGTCGCAAGGCCAATGCCCTGCGCGCCGCCCGTGACAAAGGCGGTGCGTCCATCCAGGCGCAGTCGGTCGAGATACATAGGGCTTACTCCGGAACGAAGGCGGCGGCGGGCATCACCGGCTCGTGCAGCGCCTCGCCGCGCGTGACCTGATACACCATGCGATAAACGCCGAATTCGGGCCAGGGCATCGCCCCGTCGCGCGCGAATCCCGCCCAGAGATCGTGCACCCGATCGGCAAGCGCCTGCGGCGGATCCATGCCGGCCAGTCCGCGGGGTCCGGTGACGCCCGGCAGCGTCTTGAACACGAACGGCATCTCGATCCCATGGCACGCGCCAAGCTCGCCGCCGCACGCGGGCGACCGCCAGTCGAACTCGTACATCCACGTCTTCCCCTGATGCGCCGCGGCATATTGGCGTGCAGGCCAGCGGAAGACGAGATCGTTCATCGCGTCGGTCAGCGCCTCGCCCGGCCGCACACCCCTCTGCCTGTACCCACAGGCCTTCAGCACCGCCTTCGCCTGCGGATGCGACCGGCCGAGCAGCCAGCGCGCGAGCAGCCCGCCGATCTTTTTGCGCACGCCGGTGGGCACGAAATAGAGGTTCATTTCCTCGGCATTGGTCCCGATGACAATTTCCACGTCGCGACCGGCCCCTTTGCGGAGCGCATCGATCGGCTTTTCCGGCAGCACATCGTCGCCATAGACGGGGATGAAACGGCTGATCCCATAGACGGGCTCGCGCCCCTCGCCGTCGCGCAGGTCGACGGCCCACGGCTTGGCAAGCCTGTCGATCGCATCCATCGCATCCGTGTTGGACACCGGTAGAAATCCGGTTGCATCGGGCACGATGCGCAGCAACTTCGCCAACTTCCGCACCAACCGCTGCGCCACCGCAATATCGCGGACCATCGCGCCATGGCCGCTCTGGATGATCGCCCGCGCGAACAGCCCTTTCGCCAGCGGCGAGGTGACGAGATCGGCGATCGCCATAGCTCCCGCACTCTCACCAAAGACCGTGACCTTTGCCGGATCGCCGCCGAACGCCGCGATATTACGTTGCACCCACGCCAGCGCGAACAGCATGTCGCGCAGCCCGAGGTTGGTCGGGACGCCAGGCACCGGCAGGAAGCCGTCGATACCCATGCGATAGTTGATCGCGACGCAGAGGACCCCAGACGCGGCAAAGGCCGTCCCGTCGTGGACCGGCGCGTCCTTGCTGCCAGCGACGAACCCGCCGCCATGGATAAAGACCATCACCGGCGCCGCCTTGGCATCCTTGGGCGCCCAGATATTGAGCCGCAGATAATCGCCATCGCCGCCGTCGCTGCCATGCCCGATCAACGGCGTCGGATCGATCTCGGGAAAGGGCTTCACCCGATGCGGTGCCGCCGGTCCCCGCTCGTCCATATCGCGCACGCCGTTCCATGCCGCGGGCGGCGCGGGAAGCGCAAAGCGGACAACGGGCGCGGCATAGGGAATGCCCAGGAATCGGAGCACCGATCCCTCGACGCGGCCGCGTATCGTACCGCCTTCGATCTCGATCGGCGCGCTATGGCTTTCGGAATCTGTCATTCCATCGGATTATCACCAATTTCGCGAAGCCGCCCATGTCACGAATGTGCATGGCGGAATAAGGAATGTGCCGGGATGCCGCCGATCATTCGCTTCGAGGGACCGCCTTTTCCGCCTTGATCGGCTCTACCGATTAGTCCGCTACCTCCAGCACATAGCCTGCAGCCTGGAAATCGCCGCGAAGATCCGCCTGGACACCACGCTCCATCCAGAAGCGGCCGCTCGCGACGTCAGGGTTCGAACCCGCTTCCGTGGCCTGTCCGCCCATCCGCCGAAGCCGATAGGATTTCGCCGGGTCGAGGCCGCGCAACTGGATCGCCGGGAACGGGTCGAGTTTCGTGCTGCTATGCAGAAAAGCAAAAAGGACCGCCTGCCGCCGATCGGACGAAACCGACAGCGTCGCCGCACGCGGGTTGTTGTCCTGCGGCGAGATCAACCGATAGAGATCGCCTTGCTGGACGGTTTTCCGGATGGTCTTATATTCGGCGACCATCTGTTTCGCGGTAGCAAAATCCTCGTCCTTCCAGTGATTCAGGTTGGCGCCGATCCCCAGCCCGCCCTGCATCGCCGACAGGAAACGATATTCGAGCGAGGTTTGGCGGCGATTGACCCAGTTCGGCGAGTCGGTCACCCAGTCCATCATCACCGCGGGGGCATAGGCGTGCGAAAAGCCGTCCTGGATCGTCAGCCGGTCATAGGGATCGGTGTTGTCCGACGGCCACGCCTGATCGGTCAGCGCCAATATGCCAAGGTCGACGCGGCCGCCGCCGCCCGAGCAGGTCTCGATTTCCAGCCCCGGATGGCGGCGGCGCAGTTCGCCGATGATCCAGTAAAGATTGCGGATATAGTCCACATAGATGCGCTGCTGATCTTCGCCCGCCTCGGGCCAGCCGGGTTCGGACCAGTTGCGATTATAGTCCCATTTCAGGAACTTGATCTCGTTCTTTGACACGAGGTCGTCGAGCACTTTGAACACATGATCGCGCACGTCGCGGCGCGCGAGATTGAGCATCAGCTGGTTGCGCCCCTCGCTGCGCGGCCGGCCCGGAAAATTGATGACCCAGTCGGGATGGGCGCGGTACAGGTCGCTGTCGGGGTTGGTCATCTCGGGCTCGACCCACAGGCCGAACTCCATTCCCAATCCCTGCACCTTGTCGATCAGCGGCTTCAGCCCGTTCGGGAATTTTTCGGGGTTCGGCGTCCAGTCGCCCAGTCCGGCCTTGTCGCTGTTGCGCTTTCCGAACCAGCCATCGTCCATCACAAAGCGTTCGATCCCGAGGCTGGCGGCCTTTTCGGCGAGTGCCATCTGCCCGGCTTCGTCGACCCTGAACTCGGTCGCCTCCCAGCTGTTGTAGAGTATGGGGCGCAGCTTGAGCTCGCCATTGTGGCGCGGCAAAATTTCGTCGCGCTGGAAACGGTGCATCAACCGCGATGCGCCGCCCATCCCCTGCGCCGAATAGCCCGCGTAGAAGACCGGCGTTTCCAGCTTTTCGCTGGGTTTCAGCCGGTAGGCAAAATCGAACGGATTATAACCCCCGACGACGCGCACCTTGCCGATCTGGTCGCGGTCGACGGTCATGCGCCACGACCCCGACCAGGCGAGCGCGCCGAACCAGACCGCGCCCGATTCCTCCTGCGCGTCCTGCGCCCGGTTGATCGCGAACCAGGGGTTCGACTGGTGCCCGGTCGATCCGCGGCGGCTTTCGATCACCGTCGACCCTTCGGTGACGGGGCGCTTTTGCAGCGTCCATTCGGCCGCCCAGCGGCCGGTCAGATAATGAAGCTGGTAATCATTGCCGGTCGGCAGCGTGTAGGATGCCGACTGCACCTGGTCGAGCCGGACGACCTCTTTGTCGCGATTCTCGATCGTCGCCGACCGGCCGACGATGCCGGTATCAGGGTCGATCGTGTAGTGGAGCGTCACGCGCAGCGGCCGGCCGATGTCCTGCATCACGACATCGATGCGGTCGCGCCCGACGCTGTGCGACGCATATTTCAGCACGACGTCGCGGCTGCCGTCGGGCCAGGCGACCTTGAGCGCGGGTTCGACAAAGATGCCGCCACCCTGCCCCGGAAATTCCTGCGGCGTGATCGATGCGGACATGTCGACGCTCGAATGATCGCGCAGCTGCGCGAGCGGGCCCAGCTTGTCGCCGTCGGCGAGCCGACCGCCCCAATAGACCGCCTGCAGATAGCCCTGCGGGCTGATCCCGAAGGCATAGGTCACATCGCCGCCATCGAGCCGGAAGATTTTCGAATCGGCATCGTAGCTCGACGCCGCGAATGCGCTGGTGGTCGACAGGAGCAGCGCGGAAAAAACCGCCGTTCCTGTCAGATGACGCGCTGAAATCGACATGCCTACTCC
>JAFAED010000471.1 GCA_023424275.1 Pseudomonadota bacterium
GCGGCTGATCACCGGCGACTATCGCGCGCTCGCCGGACAGGGGTGGGACATCATCCTCTCCAGCCTCGTCACCCATCATATGACACCCACGCAGCGCGGCGAATTCCTGCGCTTCATGGAGTACGAGGCAGCGCGCGGCTGGCTGGTCAACGACCTGCATCGCCAGCGCCTGCCCTTTGCCGGCTATCCGCTGCTCGCCACCCTTGCCTTTGTCGACCCGATCGTACGGCGCGACGGGCAATTGTCGGTCGGGCGCAGCTTCCGTCGCGCCGAATGGCAGGCGATGCTGGCCGAGGCGCTGCCCGACGTGGCGCCCGACTGCCGCATCTTTCGCAGCTTTCCCTACCGGCTTTGCGTCGAGCGCATCCGGTGACCGATGCGATCGTCGTCGGCGCCGGGCCGGCCGGGTCGGCGGCGGCGATCGGGCTCGCCCGCGCCGGGGCGCAAATCCTGCTGCTCGAACGCGCGCGCGAAACGGGCGATGCGCTGTGCGGCGGTTTCCTGAGCTGGCAGACGCTGGCGCGGCTCGACGCGCTGGGGATCGACCGCGCGCTACTCGGCGG
Source organism: Pseudomonadota bacterium (assembly GCA_023424275.1). Lineage (GTDB taxonomy): Bacteria > Pseudomonadota > Alphaproteobacteria > Sphingomonadales > Sphingomonadaceae > Sphingopyxis. The sequence goes on from JAFAED010000471.1 coordinate 564, forward strand.
ACAGACGGTCCGGCGCGTGCGGCTCTTCGCGGGGCGGCGGCAAAGCGAAACGGCGCTGCCCGGCGCGGCGATGGGCGTGTCGCGGCATAGGCTCGACCGTATGATGCAGGATGCGGCCGTCGCGGCGGGGGCCGGGATCGAGCGCGGCGTCCATGCGACCGCGCTTGAGGGCGGCCCCGAAGGCGGCGAAGTGCAGACGCGCGACGGCGCTACAGTATACGCGAGCGCAATATTCCTCGCCGCGGGCAAGCACGGCTTTCGCGGTTTTCCCCGCGAACCCGGCGGATGGCAGCGTAGCGACCCCGTAATGGGACTGCGGCTGCGCCTGCCGGCCCATTCGGCGCTGGACCGGCTGGTCGGCGACGCGGTCGAGCTGCACCTGTTCGACTGCGGCTATGCGGGGCTGGTGCGGCAGGAGGATGGCAGCGGCAATCTGTGCCTCGCCGTCCACAAATCGCGGCTCGACGAAGCGGGCGGCGATCCGGCGGCGCTGCTGCGCGCCTTGGGCGACGCGCTGCCGTACCTCGGCGAGCGGCTGGCGCACGCCGACTGGGCGCGCGGCATCGATGCGATCGGTCATGTCCCCTATGGCTGGCGCACGGGTGAGACGGCGCCCGGCCTGTTTCGCCTCGGCGACCAGGCCGGCGTCATCCCGAGCCTCGCGGGCGAAGGCATGGGGCTGGCGATCGCGAGCGCCGAAGCCGCGGTTACGGCGTGGCGGCACGGCGGTCGCGCGGCGGCCCCCGATTTTCAGCGCGCGCTCGCGGCGCGCATGGCGCGTCCCTTCGCGCTGGCCGACCTGGTATGGCGGCTGGGTGAAAATCCGCGCACCGCCGGGCCGATGACGGCGGCGGCGTCACTTTTTCCGTCTTTGGTGCGAATAGTCTCGCGAACGACGCGCATCCGCGGGGGCTAAATCCCCCTGCCCCTTGCGGCCGCGCGCCCATCGACCGATATTGGGGATAACAAACGGCGCTGCGTTTGCACCCGCCCGAAAGGAGATCCTGTTATGACCGATCCCGTCACCCGCAAAGAACTCGACCCGATGGCGCACCATGTGCTGCGCGAAGGCGGCACCGAGCGCGCCTTCACCGGAAAATATACCGACCATAAGGGCGACGGCGTCTATCGCTGCGCCGGCTGCGGCGAGCCGCTGTTCGACAGCCGCACCAAATATGACAGCGGGTCGGGCTGGCCGAGCTATACCGCGCCGGCGGGCGCGAGTTCGGTGACCGAGCATCACGATATGAGCCACGGCATGATCCGCACCGAAGTGCGGTGCGCCAAATGCGAAGGCCATCTCGGCCATGTCTTTCCCGACGGCCCCGGACCCGAAGGCCTGCGCTATTGCATCAACAGCGCGGCGCTTGACTTCGCGGACCGCGGGCAGGATGAGGCGTCAACCGGCGAAGGCTGACGCGCCTTCGCTACTGACGCATCAGGGGCGACGCGAGGGAAGGAACACGGGCTTTGCGCCGCGAAAGACAGCAGGCTTCGTCGAATAAATCGTCATCGTCCAGCAAGCGTAGCGGCACGCCCGGCGGCGAGCCGCCGCGCTGGCGCGTCTGGCTGCGCCGCGCGTTCCGCTGGGGCCTTGGCCTCGCGGTCGTCGGCCTCGTCGCGCTGGGCGTCGCGGTCGGCATCGCGGTGCAGCGCATGCCGAGTTTCGAGGAGCTCAAGAAATCGCCGGCGGGGCAGACGATCCGCGTCCGCGCCGCCGACGGCACCGTCTTCCTGTCGCTCGGGCCGAATTATGGCCGCTGGCTGACCCTGCGCGAGACGCCGCAGGTGATGCAGGACGCGATGGTCGCGGTCGAGGACCGGCGTTTTCGCTATCATCCGGGGCTCGACCCCGTCGGCATGGCGCGCGCGGCGGTCGTCGCGCTCCAGAATCGCGGCAGCGGCCGGCGCCTGCAAGGCGCATCGACAATTACGCAGCAGCTCGCGCGCAACATCTTCCTGTCGAACAGCTATGATTTCCGCCGCAAGGCGCGCGAGATGATCCTCGCGCTCGCGCTCGAATGGAAATTCTCGAAGGACCAGATCCTCGAACTCTATCTGAACAAGGTCTATTTCGGCGGCGGCAGCTATGGCATCGACGCGGCGTCGAACAGTTTCTTCGGACATAGCGCGACCGAAATGTCGCTGTCCGAGGCCGCGGTGGTCGCCGGGCTCGTCAAGGCGCCGTCGCGCTATTCGCCGACCGCCGATGCACAGGCCGCGCTGGGCCGCGCCGGAGTCGTGCTGAGCGTCATGGTCGACGCAGGCGTGATCACGCAGGCGCAGGCGGACAGCGCCGAACCGGCCAATGTCCAGCTGGCGAAAGAAACCGGCCAGAACAGCGCGCGCTATTTCAGCGACTGGGCGCTGCCGCAGCTCGACATGCTGATCGACGAGGGCAGCGAGGCGCTCGACGTCTACACAACGATCGACCTCGGCATGCAGCGTGCGGCGACTGCGGCGATCCAGGCGAACACGCCCCGCGGCGTCCAGGGCGCACTGGTTTCGCTCGACCGTGACGGCGCGGTACGTGCGATGGTCGGCGGCACCGACTATGTCGCGTCGAACTATAACCGTGCGACGCAGGCACTCCGTCAGCCGGGATCGGCGTGGAAGCTGTTCGTCTATATGGCCGCGCTCGAAGCGGGATATAAGGTGAATGACCAGGTGGTCGACGAGCCGGTGACGATCAACGGCTGGAGCCCGCGCAATTCGTCCGGCCGTTTTTCGGGCGCCATGGACCTGCGCAGCGCCTTTGCCTATTCAATCAACACGGTGGCGGCGAAGCTGGGCGACGACGTCGGCTTTTCCGCGGTTGCCAATATGGCGCGCCGTTTCGGCATCACGACACCCGTCAACACGCATCCCTCGATGGTGCTCGGCAGCGCCGAAGTCCGCGTGATCGACATGACCGCCGCCTTTGCCGCAGTGTCGCGCAAGGGTGTGTCGGTACAGCCCTATGGCATCACGAAGGTGACGACCGCCGACGGCCGCCTCCTCTATCAGCGCCCCGCCGAACGCGGGCAGGTGCTGGTCGACAATTGGGTCGCCGCAGGCATCACCGACCTGCTCCAGACTGCGGTCAACACCGGCACGGGCAAGGCCGCGCAGATCGGCCGGCCGGTCGCGGGCAAGACCGGGACGACGTCGAGCAACAAGGATGGCTGGTTCCTCGGCTTTTCGAGCGGCATCACCACGGGCGTGTGGATGGGCCGCGACGATGCGAAGCCCGTCGGCGGATTGCAGGGTGGCCGCGCGCCGGCCAAAGCCTTTGCGGACTATATGCGTGTCGCGGTCGCGCGGCGTCCGGTCGAGGCATTCGATACCGAAGTCAAACTGCCCGAGTGGCAGCTCGAGGATGAAGGCGAAGCCTATATGGGCGAACCCGGCGAAGGCGGGCTGGTCGACGAAAATGGGATGCCGATCGAGCTGCCCTATGACAGCCGGCCGCC
>JAFAED010000035.1 GCA_023424275.1 Pseudomonadota bacterium
TCGCCTGATGGCCCTGCGCGTTCAATTTGCTGACGACTTTCGAACCGATGAGCCCGGTTCCGCCAATCACGACGATCTTCATGGCACTTGCCCTTTCGCTGGACGGCGCAGGTTGCGCCCGTTGCATGAGGACTAACGCGGCGTCCGGGACGGCTGGAGACCTGAGAGGTGCGAAAGCCACTGTACCATCGGGGCCTTACGCGGGCGTTGGTACAATGGGACGGTCACATCTCGCACCTTATCGGGTGAGCATCGCCTTGCTTTAATGACGGCATCGAGACGGGCCGTGCTTATCCCCCCTCCCCGCGCGACCCGTCTCGACCGTCCTGGCGTGACGCCAATTGGAGAGCCGTGTTAATCGGACGCGACAGGGATGATGAACATAGGGGTTTTTCCGGTTTCTCCCTATGGCCGACGAAATGGCAGGCGAGCATCCCACCTGTCCGGCTCCACAATTTTTCGCGAGGACAGATCGCGGCCGGCCGGATGGACCATCCGCCGGACGCCTTCGATCAGCGCGGTGCGTTCGCCGGCGTCGTCAGCGCCGTGTCGTCGGTGTCGACGATGAACACCGCCAGCAATGTGGCGGGCTCGGTCGCGCTGGCATTCGCGCTGACATTATGAAAATCGCCGGGCAATTCGGTGAAATTCTCCCCCTTGCGGAAGGTTCGCACCGGACCGCCGTTAATCTGGTTGAGCACCGCCCCTTCGAGCACGGTCGCATAGATCAGCGCGGACGGGGCATGAACGTGCGACGGGTTCGCGGCACCCGGCCCATATTCGACGAGCACGCCCTTGACGCTTTTGCCCGGCACATTCGGCAGTTCGTGCTGATAGACCAATGTGACCTTCGCCGGCTTGGCCGCAGCGGTTTCGGTATGGCCGGCATGGCCGGCGGCGTCCGTATGCTGAGCGGCGACCGGCGCCGCCGACAGCAGCGCCGCCAAAAGGATCGGAGGAGTCTTGCGCATCATGTCGATTTTCCTTCGCAACTGGTGGAACAAAGGCTTTACGGACCCGGCACCGTCCCCGCGCATGACGATGATAGGGCAAGGCATCGCAGCTTGCCAAGATATCGCACCCACAGAAATCGCGGCGCGCGCCCGAGAGGGCCTAGGGTCAGGACCCTAGGGCCAGGACCCTAGGGGATGCGCGCCGTCGGATAGGGCGTGCCGTCCTTGTGGAAATAGCCGTCGGGCGTGAACAGCATGTCGATGTCCGAATAACCGCCGCCCGTGTCATATTTCTTGCCGCCGCCCAGTGCGACGAAGACGCAGTCGGCGTCCGATTCGTTGATCAGGTGATGGCCGTTGGTGCTGCCCTTCGGCCACACCGCAATGTCTCCGGGCCGCATCGGCCAGCGCCCGTCATCCTCGACCAGCACCGCCTCGCCCGAAATCATCACCAGCATCTCGTCCTCGCCATCGTGCCAGTGGCGCTGCGACGACCAGGCGCCGGGTTTCAGCACGACATGGCTCGCGGCGAAATCGCTGAGCCCCGTGGCGGGCGCGAGGCGGCGGTACCAGCGGCCCTGCACGGGCGCATCATAGGGCGCGGGATAGCCGGTCGTGTTGGTTTGCGGGATCGTATCGAGATCGAGCATGGGCATGGCAGTCCTCATATATTTGTTCTTCCTTTGTTTCGCACAATGGCGGAGCGATGCAAAGCCTCGACTTGGGCGGCGGCGAAGGGGTAAGGGAGCGGCATGAGCAGCAGCATCGATCCCGTAGAACTCGCCAAGGCACTGATCGCCGCGCCGAGCGTCACCCCCGCCATGGGCGCCGTGTTCGACACGCTGGAGGCGGCGCTGACGCCGCTCGGCTTTACCGTCGAGCGCTTCATCGACGGGATCGAGCCCGACGGGCCGGTCGAGAATCTGCTCGCAATACGCACCGGCAAGGGGCCGAAACATTTCGGCTTTGCCGGGCATCTCGACGTCGTGCCGCCGGGCGTCGGCTGGACCGGCGATGCCTTTGAACCCGAGGTTCGCGGCGACCTGCTCTATGGGCGCGGCGCGGTCGACATGAAGGGTTCGATTGCCGCCTTTGTCGCGGCCGCGGCCGCAACACCCGCCGACGCGGGCACGATCAGCCTGATCATCACCGGCGACGAGGAAGGCCCCGCGATCTTCGGCACGCGCGCGCTGATGGAACATATGGACGCGCGCGGCGTGAAGCCCGACATGATCGTCGTCGGCGAGCCGACCTCGGTGAACCGGCTGGGCGATATGGTGAAGATCGGGCGGCGCGGGTCGGTCAATATCTGGATCGACGTGCCGGGGACACAGGGGCATGTCGCTTACCCCCACCTCGCCGACAATCCGATCCCCAAGCTGGTGCGGATCATGGCGGCGATCGACGCGGTGGCGCTCGACGAGGGCAATGACTGGTTCCAGCCGTCGAATATCGAATTCACCGATATCGAGGTCGGCAATGGCGCAACCAATGTCATCCCCGCCTCGGCGCGTGCGCGGCTGTCGATCCGGTTCAACGACCAGCAGAAGGGCGCCGACCTGGTCGCGATGATCGAGCGCATCGCGCACGAGGTTGAGCCGAAGGCGAAGATATTGGGCAAGATTTCGGGCGAGGCGTTCCTCACCCCGCCAGGCGATCTGTCGGGACTGGTCGCCGAGGCGATCCATGCCGAGACCGACGTGATGCCGGAGATGTCGACGACGGGCGGGACGTCGGATGCGCGTTTCCTTCATGCGCTGTGCCCCGTGGTCGAATTCGGGCTGACCAATGCGACGATGCACAAGCTCGACGAGGCAGTGGCGGTGGACGACCTGCACCGGCTGACCGCCATCTATCGCGGCATATTGATGCGCGCGTTGGCGGGCTGAAAATATAGTCCGCAGAACCGCAACGAGAAAATTCTCACACAAAGACACAAAGAGGTCGCACTCGGTTGCGACCATCGTCTTTCGCCGTAGGCGAGTCTTCAAAAAAGGCGCTTCGCGCGGTCCTGAAGCGGCGCCGCAGGCTGAAGCTGCGCTCTTTGTGTCTTTGTGTGAGGCTAGTCCTCGCGCGCCCGGCGCAGGATCACATAGACCGCGCCCGCGCCGCCGTGGCTGATATGCGCGGGGCGGAGCGCGACGATCTGGTCGGCATAGGGCGAATAAGCGAGCCAGTCGGGCAATGACGCGCGGATCGCGCCGCGCGGGCGCGGGTCGCCGTGCATCTGCGGCAGGCGGTCGGCGCCGGGGCGGAGGCGTCCCGCGACGACGAGCAACACGCGTGCGCCACGCATCAGCCCGCGGCCGATGGCGTCGTCGAGCAAGGCCTGCGCCGAGGCGAGCGTGTGCCCGTGGAGGTCGATGCTCATGTCGGGGCGCACAAGCCCTTTGCGCAGGCGCCGGTCCCAATGGCCGTCGAGCGTTGCGGCTTGATGCGTCCGGCGCGGCGGCGGCAATTTGGCGGGCGCACGCGGCGGAGCGGCGGCGGGTGCGGCGGTGCTGCGCGGCGTCGGATTCGGCGGCTTGACGGTCGGCGGAGTCGTCGGCGCGAGCGGCGCCTTCGCCCTGGGCAGCGGCTTTACGGTCGCTGCGACCTTTTTCCACAGCGCGCTTTCCTCCGGGGCAAGGCGCCTTGGCACCTCAACGCGCCGGGATCAGCCGCGCGATGCTGGCGCGTGGGAGCAACAACAAAGCCGAACCGCGCCCCGACATGCCGCCCGCGATCGCGCGCGCCTCGTCGCCCGCGCCCCAGAAGCTGTCGAAGCGGTTCGCACCCTTGATCGCGCCGCCGGTATCCTGCGCCACCCACAGCCCATTGGGCTCGGCGCGGTCGAGCGAAAGGAAGACCGGGGCGCCAAGCGGCACATATTTGGGATCGGCAGCGACGCTCGCGCGGCCGGTTACCGGGACGCCGAGCGCGCCAAGCGGGCCGGCTCCCGTGAGTTCGCGGAAGAAGACCCAGCTGGGATTCTCGTTCATCACCGCCGCGCCGCGAACGGGATCGGCGCGGAGATAGTCGAGGATACCCTGCATCGACGCCTGCCCGCGCGGCAGTTCGCCGCGATCGAGCAGCAGCTTGCCGATGCCGACATAATCGCGGCCGTTCTGGCTGTCGTAGCCGATGCGCATGATGCCGCCGTCGGGCAGACGCAGGCGCCCCGAACCCTGCACCTGAAGGAAAAAGAATTCGGCGGCGTCGGCCGCATAGGCGAGTTCGAGCCCGCGCCCGTCGAGCGCGCCGCCTTCGATCGCCGCGCGGTCGTAATAGCGCACGAAATTGGGGCCGTCGGCGCGGCCGCGAATCTTGCGTCCCTTCAAATCGTCGGCGAACTGGCCGAGGTCGACTTCGACAAGGTCGGCGGGACGGCGATAGATGGGAACGTCATATCCCGGCCGCTTCGTGCGCGACGCGGCGATTTCGGGCTCGTAATAGCCGGTGACGAACGCCGTGCCCGCGCCGACCTGCACGGTGCCGAAATAGCGGGTGAAAAAGGCCGAAGCGTCGCTGTCCTTCCAGTTTTTCGCTGCATTGCAGCTTTCGGCCCAGTCGGCGTTTTGCGTGAGGCCGCTCGTGTCGGCGCGGCGCTGGACCGACGGGCAACTGATGCGGAAGGCGGCGAGTGCCGCGGTCGCCTGCCCGGCCGTCACGCCGAGCGTCGCGAAGTCGGGGCCGGCGATCACGCCGCTGGTCGCGGCGGTCGTCGCGCTGGCGGGAACGGCGGCGGCGGGAAGCGGCGCGCGCGGAGTCGCCGGGATCGGCTTGGCCGCGGCGCCCGGCGATTCCGACGGACGCGGCTGATAGGGGCGCGGCGCGCCGGTCGGTCGCGGCGACGGTGTCGGAGCGGGCGCGGTGGCACCGGGGCGAGGGCCGCCCGTGTCGGGAATGACCGACGCGCAGCCCGACAACAATGGCAGCGCGGCGCAGAGGGCGAATCCGAAAGCGCGCGCCCGGCGCGCCCCGGGCGTCATATCGGCCGGCACGGGATCAGGCAGCTTCGATTTCGTCGAGCAGCCAGTTCGGGTCGCTGCTGCCGATCGCGCGGCGGAAGCTCCACAAATCATCGGTCTGTGCCGCGTCGCTCATCGATCCGGCGATCAGCTTGCCGTCGGCATCGCGCGTAACGGCGCTGATATCGGCCTGGTAACGCACCGTGATGCGCGCTTCGGTCCGGCCCACATCGACGGCGGTAATCTTGGCCGAATCGATGCCGATCAGCCGGTTATCGAGCTTTTCGCCGCGGGCTTCGCGCGCCTCGATCGCATCGACAAAGGCTTGGTAGCTGTCGTCGTCGCACAGGTCGCGC
>JAFAED010000379.1 GCA_023424275.1 Pseudomonadota bacterium
ACCGGCGAGACCGGCGAGGCGGCACTCTAATGACAAAGGGGGAAAAGATGACGTTCGCAAAGAAAATTGCGGCGACCGCCGGGGCCGCCGGCCTCTCGCTGTTCGCCGCGCTGCCCGCCTGGGCACAGGAAGCCGCCGCAGCCGCTCCCGAACCCGTGGTCGACAAGGGCGACACCGCCTGGATGATGACCTCGACCGTGCTCGTGCTGCTGATGATCCTGCCGGGCCTCGCGCTCTTCTACGGCGGTCTTACCCGCACCAAGAACATGCTGTCGACGATGACGCAGATCGGCGCCGCCGCCTGCCTCGCGATGATTATATGGGTCGTCTACGGTTACGGCCTCGCCTTCGGGCCCGAGGGCAACGCCTTCATCGCCTGGGGCAAGTTCTTCCTCGCTGGCGTCACGCCTGACAGCCTTGCCGACACGTTCAGCGACGGCTTCAAGCTGCCCGAATATGTGTTCATCAGCTTCCAGATGACCTTTGCCGCGATCACCCTCGCGCTGGTCCTCGGTTCGGTCGTCGAACGCATGAAATTCGCGGCAGTGATGGTGTTCGGCGCCGTCTGGCTGACCATCGTCTATTTCCCGATCGCGCATATGGTGTGGGCGGCCGGCGGCCTCTTCTTCGAAATGGGCGCGCTCGATTTCGCCGGCGGTACCGTCGTGCACATCAATGCCGGTGTCTCGGCGCTCGTTGCCGCGATGATCCTCGGCAAGCGCATCGGTTACCAGAAGGAAATCATGGCGCCGCACTCGCTGACCCTCACAATGGTCGGCACCGGCATGCTGTGGGTCGGCTGGTTCGGTTTCAACGCTGGCTCGGCGCTCGAAGCCAATGGCTCGGCCGCGCTCGCGATGATCAACACGTTCGTCGCCACCGCATCGGCCGGTCTGGCCTGGATGCTCGCCGAAAAGCTTGCCGGCCACAAACCGTCGGCTCTCGGCTTCTGCTCGGGCATCATCGCCGGCCTCGTCGCGGTGACCCCGGCGGCGGGCAATTCGGGGCCCTTCGGCGCCATCGTCCTCGGAGCGGTCGCCTCGCTGATCGCCTTCTACGCCGCGACCGTACTCAAGCCCAAGCTTGGCTATGACGACTCGCTCGACGCCTTCGGCATCCACGGCGTCGGCGGCATCGTCGGCGCGATCGGTACCGGCATCGTCTATGCCCCCAGCCTCGGCGGCCCGGGCGGCGAAGACTTCGCCATGGGTCCGCAGCTCGTGACCCAGATCTCGGCCGTCGCGGCGACGATCGTCTGGGCCACCATCGGCACCGTGATCGCCATGTACGTCGCCAAGCTCCTCACCGGCCTCCGGGTTTCGGAAGAGGTCGAACGCGAAGGCCTCGACCTCGGCGAGCATGGCGAGCGCGCCTACAACTACTGATCAACGAGACAGGATACCCGTCGCCGCACGCTCTCTCCTTTCAAAACGGCGGCGGCGGGATCCTACCCAGGTTCCTCCTGCGAACCACTGGCCGGGGCCTCGCCCCGGCCTTTTTTTTACCGTGACACCGATGCAACAGCGGGAGAGATTTTTCGCCCGCGTCGCTCTTCATGCAACCTTTACCCAGTCGGCGCACTCCTCTGCCAGACCGGTCAAAGAGCCGGCTTTCAGGAGGAGAAAAAGGATGCTTGCACGTTCACATATGCTGGCGGGCCTGTCGTTGATCGCTCTGGCTACGACCAGCCCCGCAACGGCACAGGAAACGCCTACCGACAGCTTCGACGGAAACGAGATTATCGTCACCGCGACGAAGCGCGACGCCAGCCTGCAGGACGTTCCCTTCTCGATCAACGCGCAGACCGAAAGGGCCATCGAGCGCGCGAATGCGAGCACGGTCGAGGATCTGTCGCGTAACGTTGCGGGCCTGACCGTGCAGAATCTGGGGCCCGGCCAGAGCCAGGTGTCGGTGCGCGGCGTGTCTGCGGGCCAGATCGCGCGCGACCAGCCGGGCGTCAAGGAACAGGTCGGCGTCTATCTCGATGAATCGGTCGTTTCGCTGTCGCTCTTTACCCCCGATCTCGATCTGTTCGACCTGAACCGTGTCGAGACGCTGCGCGGACCGCAAGGCACGCTGTTCGGCTCGGGGTCGGTCGGCGGCACGCTCCGCTACATCACCAACCAGCCGAATCCCGACCGCGTCGAGGGCAAGGTCGAAGGCAATGTGAACCTGGTCGACGGCGATGATTTCGGCGGTCACCTCAAGGGTGCGATCAACCTGCCGCTCGGCGAAAATGCCGCGGTTCGCGCGGTCGGTTATTACACGCGCTATGGCGGATTCATCAACGCGCTGCGCGAAGGCGGCGGCGTCAGCGAGGACGTCAACAGCGGCGAACGTTATGGCGGGCGCATCGCAATCCGGCTTGAGCCCACCGAAAATTTCTCGATCACGCCGCGCTTCCTCTATCAAAAGGTCACGACCGACGGCTTCAATCGGCAAGAGGTCTATAATCTTTACGCCAATCAATTCACGACGACGCGACCGCAAGTCGCATTCAAGGAACGCGAGCAATATCTGCTGCTCGACGAAGCCTTCAAGGACGAGGTCAAGCTCGCCGACCTGACGATGAATTTCTCGGGCGACGTCGTCGGGGTTACATCGGTCACGACCTACACCGATCGCGATATCCTGGTCAGCCGCGACGCGAGCGCCCTGACCGGCAGCGTGTCGTCCGACCTTGGCTTTCCCGACGCGGGCATCCTGTTGCCGTCCAATCTCGTCGACACGACCGGGGTCAAACAATTCACGCAAGAGGTGCGCCTGAATTCGACGGGGTCCGGTCCCTTCCAATGGCTGATCGGCGGCTATTACGCCAACGTCAAACGCGACTATACCCAGCGCCTGCCGACACCAGGTTACGACGCCTTTACCAACCAGTTCTTCATCAATGCCTGCAATGCCGATCCCGACGATTGCGGGCCCGGCGGCGTGCCGCTTACCGCGGCCGATATCGCCAACGGCTTCGGCCCCGATTCGCCTTACAACGCCGACATTCCCTATGATCTGTCGCAGATCGCGATCTTCGGCGAGGTCAGCTACGACTTCACCGACCGGCTGACCGCGACGGTCGGCGGGCGCTATTATGCGTTCGACGAAAGCCGCCGCTTCGTGTCGGGCGGGTTGTTCCCCAACGGCGACAATGCCCGCGACAAGACCTCGTCGAGCGGATTCTCGCCGCGCCTGCTGCTCAGCTACGACGTCGCCGACGGCATCACGCTCAACGCGCAAGCGTCGAAAGGCTTCCGCCTCGGCGGGGTCAACGATCCGCTCAATCTGCCGCTCTGCGATGGGGGCAATCCGGGTGGCCCCGATGCGGAGACCTTCGGCGGCCGGCCGCGCTACGACGACGAGACGCTGTGGAACTATGAAGGCGGGGTGAAGGCTCAGTTCGGCGGCATCACCTTCAATGCGGCGGGCTTCTACACCAAGATCAACAATCTTCAGGTCACCGCCGATGCCGGCAGCTGCTCGTCGCGAATCGTGTTCAATGCCGACGCGCATACGATGGGGCTCGAATTCGAGCTGTCGGCCAGCCCCGTCACGGGGCTCGATCTCGGCCTGTCGGGCAGTTATGTCGAAGCCGAGTTCGATTCGACGCTCACGCGCCCGAACGGAACGGTGATCGAGGGAATACGTAACGGCAACCGCCTGCCCTCGGTACCGAAGTTCCAGATGGCGGCGAACGCGACCTACAGCTTCCCGATCGACGCAGCGGGGAACAGCAACGCCTTCGTCACCGCGTCGTTCCAGCATGTCGGCAGCCGCTACACCCAGCCGGGCGATCAGGAGAATAATCCGCGGACCTTCGAGCATGGCTTCACCTTCGGCGGTGCGCCGATCGGTTCGGCGACGACGCTCGACCTGAAGCTTCCCGATTATCAGCTGGTCAATATTGGCGCGGGAATCGAGTTTCCGAACGAACTCGAAATTTCGGTCTATGTGAACAACCTGCTCGACGAAAATGCGCTGCTTGCCTTCGACCGCGAACGGGGCGGGCGCGCGCGGCTCGGCTTTGCAACGAACCAGCCGCGGACCTTCGGCGTCACGGTGCGCAAGGGCTTTTGATCGCGAAGGGGGCCGATCCGACCGCAACCGGTCCCTATTTTTGCTGCATGCCGCGATGCACAAAAACCGGGCACGCCTGCCACTAATTTAGGCCTTTTCAACGTGACATTAATATGGCATTCATTGCGTCAACAGTTTCAGGAGGGGAGAGCCTGAAAGGCTGGGCCGGGACGCAAGTCCCGGCCCTCTTTTTTTGTGCGCAGCACGCACACTTTCCAAAAAGCCCCGATTTTAGCCGTTGTTGCAGAGATAGTGCAGCATGGCGAACACGCGCCAGCCGCCGTCGCCCTGCAAGAGCGAATCGCTGTGGACCGTCCGATCGGGCATCTCCAACCGATAGGTCGACCTGCCGATTTCGACGTCGATGCTCCCCCCAATTCACGGTCCATTCGCGCGCGCCGATCCGCCCCGCGAACGGACGCACCCGGCCATGACTGTCGGTCCAGTTTCCCCGCACGCACCCCGCACCGTCGGCCCGGTAAGGTCCCTCCGCCGAATAGGCTGCGGCCGGCGTGCCGGCGATAGATGAGCCACGCAGCACGCGACGGAATCTCGGCGGGCGCAACCGGTGCAAGCAGCGCCGCAGCCCATCAGGGCGATATCATGCCGTCATTTCGGACTGCGAAAACATGAAGGCATTGCCGTCGGGATCGTAAAAGGTGATCAGCTTCACCAGCCCTGGGACATGCTGGATATCGCCGTCCTGCCGTACGCCTTCGGCATCGAGATGCGCCTTGGCCTGAACGATGTCGGCCACCTCGAACACATTGGTCGCGCCGCCGCCCTGCACCACGGTCTCGACCTGGCTCAGGCCGATATTGACCCCCGCCATCGGCGTCTTCAGCTCGCACCAGCCGATCTCGTCGGCGCGGTAGAGCAACTCGCACGACATCACTCGCTCATACCATGCGATCGATGCGGTCATGTCCTTCACGCCCATCGAGCAGGTGAGTTCGGACCCGATCTGAAGCGCCATGCCATTCCTCCCTGATATACAAGGCGGCCGGCCATGGCGGGAATCGCCCGGCCCGGGCCGCTTGCTTATACGGTCTGGTTTGTATAGTTAGTTGTAAATGCGGTCAACTATCCCCGACGCCCTGCTCGTTCAGCTAGGCAGCCATCGCTGGCTGATCCCGCTGCTCGCCGATCTGGCGGCGCATCGAGGTGCGCGCTTCGTCGAACTGGTTCACCGGCTCGGCCTCTCGCGCGACAGCCTGACCCGCACGCTCGAGGCCGCGCGAACGACGGGCTGGGTGCAGCGCAACCCCGGTCACGGCCACCCGCTCCGTCCCGAATATATCCTTACCGAACAGGGACAGGCGGCGGCGGCGCGCGCAGCGACGATCACCGGGGCGCAAGATGCGATCGGCCTGCCTCCGGGGGCCGCGACGCGCTGGGGCCTGCCGCTCGTTGCAGGAATCGGCGCGGGATACGACCGCTTCAACCTCCTGTCGCGCCGCCTCGCCCCGGCGAGCCCCCGCGCCCTGTCCCAGGGCCTCACGGCGCTGGGACGGCATGGGCTGATCACGCGCACCATCGTCGACGCCCGCCCGCCGGCAAGCGTCTATGGCCTCACGCCAAGCGGCGAAACGCTGGCCGCTGCCTGTCTATAGGGTGATCCGCATCGACGTCAGCCGCCGCAATCCCCGACGCGCTTGGCGGAAAGCGAGAATTCGACCTTCTCCATCATCTTCGCGGTCCGTTTCAGCCCATCGGCGGTCGCGGGATCGACATTTGCCATCGAGGATTCGGGAAGATCGATCCTGATCCTGCCCTTCAGTTCGACCGCGTCGGCCGCAATCGCGCCCTGATAATCGACGCCCATCGATCCGCCCGGCATGCGCTGCGGGTCGGTCTGGCACGAATAGGTTCCGCCGATCAGATTGCCCTGCCGCTCCTTCGCGTCGATCGAGCAATCCTGTTCCCTGCCGAAGCCCAGATAGCGGCGCACGAGCCCGGTCGGAAAGCTGTCCGCGTCGCGCGACGAAACGCAGATGCGATCGTCGACCTTGCCCGGCCCATCATTCTGCTGAAAGCCACCGAGCATCCCCACACGACCCGACATGGTGACATGATATTCGCCCGGCGCGAGTTCGACGGGCTCTTCCTTCGCCGGGTCGCGCGCTGCGGTGCAGCCGGCGAGCGAAAGGAAGAATGTGGCCGAAATACCGGCGGACCGAAACAGCGAACTGGTTGTCATGAAGCCCCCTTGATGCAGGCGACCGGCATATCGCGGTTGGTTGAGGATCGGGTTAATCGGCCTCTCCGCGTCAGCCCGCGAACGCCGCTTTCACGAAATCGGCGGCGCGTTCGCCGATCATGATGCTCGGCGCATTGGTGTTGCCGCTCACCAGCCGCGGCATGATGCTCGCGTCGGCGACCCACAGCCCGTCGACACCCTTGAGCTTCAGCGTCGGATCGACCACCGCACCCTCGTCGCTGCCCATCCGGCATGTGCCCACGGGATGATAGACGGTGTCGGCGCGGCTGCGGATCAGCGCGTCGAGCGCGGCATCGTCGTCGATATTCACCGGATGGCGGTCGACCCCCGCATAGTCCGACAGCGGCGGCGCCGCGGCGATGCGGTGCATCATTCGCACGCCTGCCCTGAGCGTCGCCATATCGCGTTCGTCGGTCAGGAACCCCGGATCAATTGCCGGTGCCGCCGCAGCATCACCCGACACGAGCCGCACCGTCCCGCGGCTCTCGGGCCGCAGCACGCAGGCATGGCACGAAAAGCCGTGCCCCTTCACTTTCGTCCGCCCGTGATCCTCCAGCATTGCAGGAACGAAATGATACTGGATGTCGGGCGCGGGCAGGTCGGGGCGCGATTTCCAGAAGCCCCCCGCCTCGGCAAAGCAGGTCGTCATGATCCCGCTTCGCTGTGTCCGGTGCTCGAAGATCGCCTTCACCATCCGCCAGGTGCCGCCCAGGCTGTCGCCGAACGGCTCGGTTGAGCGCGTCTCCCAGCTCGACACATAGTCGATATGATCCTGCAGGTCGGCGCCAACGCTGGCGCGATCCGCCACGACGTCGATCCCCTTGTCCTTCAGATGCGCACCCGGCCCGATCCCTGACAACATCAGGATTTGCGGGCTGTTGAACGCGCCCGCCGACAGGATGACGCCGCCCCGCGCACGCAGCGTCTCACGCTTCGACCCGCGCCGGATCACGACGCCCGTGGCGCGGCCGTTTTCGATCACGATCTTCTCGACCAGCGCCCCGGTCCGCACCGCGAAATTGCCATGCTCGCGCAGCGGCTCGACATAGGCACGCGCCGCCGACCAGCGTTCGCCGCCCTTCTGCGTCACCTGATAAAGCCCGAAACCCTCTTGGCTAGCGCCGTTGAAATCGGCGGTGCGCGGCAGTTGCAGCGACGCCGCGCTTTCGATGAAGCGCCGGCTCGTCACATTGGGCCAGCGCTGGTCCATCACATTAAGCGGCCCGCCGGCGCCGTGAAATTCGTCGCCGCCGCGCTCATTGCCCTCGCTGCGCTTGAAGAAAGGCAGCACGTCGGCATAGCTCCAGCCGGTGGCTCCGAGCGACGCCCACTGGTCGTAATCGAAAGCGTGGCCGCGAATATAGACCATCGCGTTGATCGCGCTCGACCCGCCCAGCCCGCGCCCGCGCGGCTGGTATCCGATCCGGCCGTTCAGCCCCGGCTGCGGCACCGTCTCGTACCGATAGTTTGACGATTTGGGGATGAAGGGCATGAACCCCGGCGTCTTGACCCGCACCGTATCGTTGCGCCCGCCCGCCTCGATCAGGCAGACGGTGCGCGAGCCATCCTCGGCGAGCCGCCCCGCCGCCGCGCTCCCCGCGCTGCCGCCGCCGATAACGATGATGTCGAACTGATCCATATACCGCTCCCCTCGCGCCGCCTTGGGGCGGTCGTCCGGGTGCTTACATGAATGTCATTAGCCAACGACGCAAGCCGCCAGATGCAGCGGTCGTCAGATGCAGTTGCCCATGGCGCAACCCGCCAGAAGGAGCAGCGACGGCGCGGCACCCAGTAGGAGCAGCAAACCGCCCCCGGTGATCAGCCAGCGATTGCCGGACCGCCAGCCCATGGCGGCGCTCGTCAGGAAGATCGCGACGGACAGCAGCGCGGCTAGCGCGAACGACGGTCCCGCGGACCCGACAAAAATTGCCGGCCCGCCATAATGAAGTTCGTTGGCACTCGCGATCACGGCGAGAAGGATCGGGAACGCCCCGGCGACGAGGGCCAATACGTCCCAATATCGCCAGCGCGCCGCACTCATTCGGCTGGCTCTTTCACAGACCGCCCCGCCGCCCAGCGTTCCTTGATCATCGCGCTCGTCTGTCGGCTGCCGTCGTGGCTCCAGCCGGGTTCGCGCCACATATAATCGAGCTTGTGCTTCCACGGAGCGGCCCAGACGTCCTTTGCGATCCCGACCCATTCATGCACCGCGGCCCACAGGATGTTGAAGCTGCCGAGCTGCTTGACGATGCCATAGCGCACCGGATCGTCGTCGCGTTCGGCGACGAAGCTGCCGAACATCTTGTCCCAGATGATAAACACGCCGGCATAATTGGCGTCGAGATAGCGCGGGTTCACGCCGTGATGGACGCGGGGGTGCGAGGGCGTGTTCATCACCGCCTCGAACCATTTGGGCATCCGCTTGATCGCCTCGGTATGGATCCAGAACTGATAGATCAGGTTGAGCCCCGCGCAGAAGAACACCATCGCGGGCGGAAAGCCGATCAGGAAGAGCGGCAGGCGGAACAGGAAGGTCAGGCTGAAAAAGCCGGTCCACGTCTGCCGCAGCGCGGTCGACAGATTATAATGCTGGCTGCTGTGGTGGATGACATGGCTCGCCCAGAACCAGCGCACGCGGTGCGCACTGCGGTGAAAGGCGTAATAGGCGAGGTCGTCGAGGAAGAAGCAGAGGATCCACGCCCACCACCATTGGCTGAACTCGATGCCGATATCGAACAGCCGGTATTGATATACGAACACCGACATGCCGATCACCGCCGCGCCAACGAACGCACCCGCGACCTGACTGACGGTGCCGAGCATCAGCGAGGTCAGCGTATCGCGCGCCTCGTACCGGCTCTTGTCGCGGCGCAGCGAGAAGATCATCTCGGCGATCAGCAGCAGGATGAACGCGGGCACCGCATAGACGACGGGATCGGGCAATTTATCCACGGCTGAACTCACGCATCCGGCTGGCCCACATCCCCGCATCCTTCCCCAATTGCAGCGTCACCGCGCCGAATGTCTTCTCGGGCATCGTCAATGTCAGGAAATCCTTGTCGAGCCGGCCGATCACATTGGCATCGACCGGCCGCGCAGCGAAGAAATTGCCGTGCGCGCGCACCAGCATCATCCGTCCTTCGGCATTTTGCACGATCGCGGCAAAGCCGGCGCGGTCGCGCGCGACCTCGACCCCGCGAAACCCCGCCTCGGCCTCTTCGGCCAGCCGGATCGCATGCGCCGCATCCTCGATCCGCGGATCGGCGCCAAGCCCGATCTTCCCGACCAGCCAGGCGACAAAAAGCACCGCGGCGAGCGATGCGCCGAGCTGGATCAACTCGGCCTGGTTCATTTTTCGCCTGCGAGCGCGTCGAGCATCGGCCTGAGGCCGGTCAGGTCGTAACCCGCCTTCGCCGCCGCCTCGACGATGGCATCGACATCGTCACCCGCGCGGGCACGCGTCAGCGCCCACAAGTGCGTCGAGCGCGTGCCCGACCGACAATAAGCGAGGATCGGTCCTGTCGCATCGGTCAGCAATTTATCGAGCGCATCGATTTGCGCGTGGCTGAAACCCGCATGGCCGATCGGGATCGCGGCATAGGCGAGTCCCTCGGCCGCCGCCGCATGTGCGATATCGTCGCCCTGTGGCGCCGAAGGCTCTTCGCCGTCGGGGCGATTATTGACCAGCATCGCAAAGCCCGCGGCCTTGGCCTCGGCCACATCCTCGATGCTGATCTGAGGGGCGACGCTATAGTCGGCGGACAGGGGTCGAAAATCGCTCATGCCGCCGATCTACTCCCGCCGCCCGCTTGCTGACAAGCGTGAAGGTGTCGGCATGATTGAAAGACGGCGCCTTCGGGGTGGAGAGCTGCCATTCAGCTACCCACTTCCGTCATCCCGGGCTTGACCCGGGATCCGCCTTTTCCTTCAAGAAGGCAGGCCCCGGATCAAGTCCGGGGTGACGAGAATTGAAACGGCAACTCCGGTCGAAAGCTACCGATCAAAATTGCCTTATCACGCCCAGAAACGCATCGCCCCACGCGTCGAGCTTCTTGCCGCCGACCCCGGGAATATCCGCGAGCGCGCTCCTCGTCGCCGGCCTTTCGCTCGCCATCGCGCGCAGCACCGCATCATGAAAGATGACATAGGGCGGCACATTCGCCTCGGCCGCCAGTTCGCGCCGCATTGCACGCAACGCATCGAACAGCGGATCGCCGACCGGGTTCGGCGTCGCGCTGGCCCCGCCGCGCGCGGCGCGCTGCGTGCGCTTCACCGGCGGCTCGGCCATCAGCACCGCGGTCTCGCCCTTCATCATCGCACGCGCCGCGGGGCCGAGCATCAGCCCGCCATGTTCGGTCGTGTCGAGCGCCTCGCGCGCGACAAGCGAACGCACCAGCGGCTTGATCAGTCGCGCCTCCTCATGCGCGACGATCCCGAACACCGACAATTTGTCGTGCCCGCGGCTGGCGATCCGCTCGTCGCTCCGCCCGCACAGCACCGCCTCGATATGCCCAGCGCCGAAGCTCTGCCCGGTCCGATAGACGGCGCTCAACAATTTCTGCGCGAGCACCGTCGCATCGACCTGGCGACCGGGCTCAAGGCAATTGTCGCAATTGCCGCAGCGCTCGGGCGGATTCTCGCCGAAATGCCGCAGCAGCAGCGCGCGGCGGCATTCGACCGTCTCGACCAGCGCGGCGAGCGCGTTCAGCCGCACGCGTTCACCCGCGACGCGCGCCTCGGGCAATTCGGACAGCCGCATGCGCGCGCGCGCAAAATCGTCGGCGCCCCACAGCATCATCGCCTCGGCGGGATCGCCGTCGCGCCCCGCACGGCCGGTTTCCTGATAATAGCTCTCGATCGATTTCGGTAGGCCCGCGTGCGCCACGAAGCGCACATCGGGCTTGTCGATTCCCATGCCGAACGCGACCGTCGCGGTGACGATCCCGTCCTCCGACGCGACGAAATCATGCTGCACCTGTGCGCGCCGTTCGGGGTCGAGCCCCGCGTGATAGGCTGCAACGCGACGCCCCGTCGCCACCGCGATCTGTTCGGCGAGCCGCTCGGTGCCATTGCGCGTCGGGGCGTAAACGATCCCCGGCCCCGGATTGGCGGCGATGAAATCAACGAGTTGCTTCGCCGGGCTCACGCGCGGGCGGATCGCATAGCGGATGTTCGGCCGGTCGAAACCCGCGAGGATCAGCCCGTCGGCGGGAATCCCGAGCTGGACGAGGATATCCTCGCGCGTGTGCTTGTCGGCCGTTGCCGTCAGCGCAAGCCGCGGCACCGCGGGAAAGGCGTCGAGCAGCGGGCGGAGCAAGCGATAATCGGGGCGGAAATCATGCCCCCATTCGCTGACGCAATGCGCTTCGTCGATCGCGAACAGCGCCGGCGTCTGCGCTTCGAGCAAGGTGCGGAACCCCTCGCCCGTCGCGCGCTCGGGCGCCACATAGAGCAGGTCGAGCTGGCCGTCGCGATACGCCTGCCGCGTGTCGGCCCAGTCGGCATCGACACTGGTCAGGCTCGCGGCGCGGATCCCCGCCGCGCGCGCACCGCGCAGCTGGTCGTGCATCAGCGCGATCAGCGGCGACACGACGATCACGCAGCCGTTCAGCGCGACCGCAGGCAGCTGATAGGTGAGCGACTTGCCCGCGCCCGTCGGCATTACCGCAAGCGTACGCTCGCCCGCCATCACGCGATCGACGACGTCGCCCTGACGGCCGCGAAAATGGTCGAAACCGAAGGTGGATTTGAGCAGCGGCAGGAGAGCATCGGCGGACATCGCAGGTGGCGATAGGGCGGATGATAGATAGAGGGAAGCCCCACGCTCTTCCAAAGTCGTCATCAGGCCCGCGTCAGCATCGCCCGCTCGGCCATCCGCGATGCGGTCTCGCGCTCGGCCATCACGACATGATCGGCGCCGCGCCGCACCAGATCATTTACTTCCTCGTCCGAATGCGCGCGGGCGACGATCACCAGCTTCGGATTGATCGCACGCGCGCGGCGCACGATCGCCCCCGCCTCGACCCCCTCGGGGATCGCGATCAGCAGCGTCGACGCCTCGTCGAGCCCGGCTTGGCGCAGGATGCTTTCCTTGGTCGCGTCGCCGACGATCACCGTCGCGCCCGCCTCCTTGGCCGCCGCCGCCATGTCCTTCTGGTCCTCGATCACCGTCAGCCCTTCGCCGCGGCCGCAGATCATGCTGCCGATATGGCTTCCGACGCGGCCGTAACCGATCAGCACGACCCCGGCATTGCACGGCTCGGGCGCTTCCTCGGCGACGTCGCCCGATGGTTCCTCGATCGGCTCGTCGGCGCGGATGCGCTTTACCGCCAGCGTGAAGAGGATGGGGTTGAACAGGATCGACAGCAGAGAGCCGGCAAGAATCAGGTCGCGCCCCGTTTCGGGCAGAACCTCCAGCCCGACGCCCAGCCCGGCGAGGATGAAGGAGAATTCGCCGATTTGCGCGAGGCTCACCGAAATCGTCAGCGCGGTTTGCGACTTATGGCCGAAGGCGCGGACGAGCGCATAGGCCGCGACCGACTTGCCGACGACGATGATCGCAACCGTCGCGATCACCGGCAGCGGCTGCTCGACAATCACCTTGGGGTCGAAGAGCATGCCCACCGACACGAAGAACAATACCGCAAACGCATCGCGCAGTGGCAGCGTTTCCTCCGCCGCGCGCCGCGACAGCTGCGTCTCGCCAAGGATCATGCCCGCGAAGAAGGCGCCCAGCGCAAAGGAGACGTCGAAGATCACCGCCGCGCCGAACGCGACGCCCAGCGCAATCGCCAGCACCGCGAGCCGGAACAGCTCGCGCGATCCCGAATGCGCGACCCAGTGAAGCACCCATGGCAGGACGCGGCGCGCGATCAGGAACATGAAAGCGACGAAGCCGACGACCTTGACCAGCACGATCCCCGCCGACTGGAGCAGCCCCGCGCCATTCGCCTCGTCGCCGCGGTCGCCGAACATCGCGGGCAGCAGCACGAGCGCGAGCACCATCACCAGATCCTCGACGATCAGCCAGCCGACCGCGATCCGCCCCTTTTCGGTCTCGACCATGTCGCGCGCTTGCAGCGCGCGCAGCAACACAACGGTCGAGGCGACCGACAGCGCCAGCCCGAATACTGCGCTGCCCTCGACCGACCAGCCGAGCCACAGGCCCAGCATCATGCCGAGCGCGGTCGCGACTGCGATCTGCGCGATCGCCCCCGGCACCGCGATCTTGCGCACCGACAGCAGGTCTTTCAGCGAAAAATGCAGCCCGACCCCGAACATGAGCAGGATCACGCCGATTTCGGCGAGCTGCATCGCAAGCCCGGTGTCGGCGACAAAGCCCGGCGTGAAGGGGCCGACGAGGATACCCGCGAGCAGATAGCCCGCGATCGGCGAAATCTTCAGCCGGTGCGCGAGTGCCCCCATCAAAAAGGCGACGCCCAGACCGGCGACGATGGTTCCGATCAGGGTCGTGTCGTGCGGCATGCCCCTTGCGTAAAGGCCGGGGGCGCGAAGGGTCAACCCAAGCCAACCATTTTCATTGCAATTAAATCGTCAGGCGGCGTGGACCCGCTCGCCCTCGCCCCGTTCGTCGCCGTTCGCGACGCTGCGCCCCGGCCGGCCGATCAGGAAACCCTGCGCCTCGTCGCAACCCTCACGGCGCAGCACGTCGAGCTGCTCGGGCGTCTCGATCCCTTCGGCCAGGATCGGGATCGACAGGCTCTTGCCGAGCGCCAGCACCGCACGCAGGATCGCCGTCGATTGGATATTGCCTTCGAGTTCGGCGGCGAAGAAGCGGTCGAGCTTGATCTTGTCGAATGGAAAGGCGCGCAGCGTCTCGAGCGACGAATAGCCCGTACCGAAATCATCGAGCGCGACCCCGACGCCGAGCGCCTTGATCTGGCGCAGCACGTGCAGCGCACGTTCGCGGTCGGCAATGATCGCCGTCTCGGTCAGCTCGATCTCGAGCCGCCGCGGCGGCAGGCCGGTGTCGAGCAATATCTGGTGGAACAGGCGCGGCAGGTCGACATGCGCAAGCTGGAGCGGCGACACATTGACCGCGACCTTCGACTTGTGCGGCCAGGCCGCCGCATCGCTGCACGCGCGCCGCATCACCCATTCGCCGAGCGCGAGGATGAAGCCGTTCGCCTCGGCGAGCGGGATGAACACCGCGGGCGGGATCGACCCGCGCACCGGGTGCGTCCAGCGCAGCAGCGCCTCATATCCCGTGACCTCGCCCGTCGTGACCGAGGTCTGGACCTGGTAATGGACATCGAGCTGGTCGCGGTCGATCGCGCTGCGCAGGTCGGTTGCGAGTTCGCGCTGGTCGCGGATCGCCTCGTCGAGCTGCCAATCATAATGGCAGGGCACCGTCGCGGCATCGGCCTTGGCGCGGTACATCGCGAGGTCGGCGTTGTTCGCCAGCATTTCGGCGGTCGCTGCATCGTCGGGGAAAACCGCGACGCCGATGCTCGCGCCCAGCCGCGCCTCAAAATCGGGAAAGACGAGCGGCGTCTTGAGTTCGGCGTCGAGCCGCGCCGCAAACGCCACCAACTGCGCGCGATCGGTAAAGCGCGTCAGCGCGACGAACTCATCGCCGCCAAGCCGTGCGACGAACTCATTATGCCCCAGCGTATCGCGCAGCCGCTGCGCAATCCGCGCGAGGACTTCGTCGCCCGCCTTGTGGCCGTGGACGTCGTTGATTTCCTTGAACCGGTCGAGGTCGATCGCGCACAGGCCGACACGCTCACCGCTGACCATCGCGGCGCCGATCTGCCGCGACAATTCGGTGCGAAAGGCGGTGCGGTTAGGAAGGCCGGTCAGCGCGTCGCTCATCGCCATCCGCGTCAATTCGCGCATCGCCTCCGACCGCGTCTGGCGGTCGAGCATCGCGGCGAACACGCCCGCCGCGATCACGATCCCGCCGACGAGCACCGTCGCGAGCGCCAGCGCGTTGAATTCGGACGGGCGCAGCGGCGTCTCGTCGAGCGCCATCGGGGTGATCCGCATCGCGGTCATCGCAAGGAAATGGAGCGACGCGATTGCGAGCACGATCAGCAGGGTCGCAAGCGGGACGCGGTAACGCACCACCCGTGCGGTCCGCAGCACGGTCAGCGCTGCGGCGGCAAAGGCCATGCCGCTGATTACCGCAGCGGCGACATAATGGCCGTCCCACGCAACGATCCCGTCGACGCGGTACGCGGTCATGCCGGTGAAGTGCATTGCCACGATCGCGGCACCGAACAGCGCGCCGCCGATCGCGCCGAAAATCTCGTTCTTGCCCCACGCGGCGACGGCAAAGCCGATGAAGGAGCCGACCATCGCGACCATCAGCGACGCGATGGTCAACACCGGGTCGAGCGTCACCGGCGCCTTCGCTTCGAACGCGAGCATCGCGACGAAATGCGTGCACCAGATCGTCGCGCTGGCGGCAACGGCTACCAGGAAAGCCCAGGCGATGCCCTGCGCGCGCTGCGCATCGCGCGCGCGCTCGAACATCTGGACGATCGCGAAAGCGCCGATGCCGCAAATCGCAACCGCCAGCGCCACGAGCCACGGATCGTGGTCGATCGCGATACACATCGCCAGCCTGATCAAAACCCCACCTTTCGCCTCGAACGTCCACCTGAGTTGCGGACAGGTCCCCGACCCGCCCAATTGATGCAAATCGCTTACAAAATTGTAAATTTTCCCGGACGATCGCCTCGCTCTGCCCAATCTGGGGGGCGTTGCCGCCGACAGGAAAGGGGACGCCATTGCGGCGCCCCCTCTTGCCCCGTCTTCCTTGCCGCGATCAGCTGCGCGTGATCGACGCGCCGCCGTCGAGCAACGACGCGGTGCCGGTCACGAAACTGGCATCGTCGGAGGCGAGATAAAGCACAGATTTCGCAATCTCGATCGGCTGCGCGACGCGCTTCAGCGCGTGCAGGCCCGTCACGAAATCCTTCTTGTCGGCGCTGTCGTTGACGTCGTGATACATATCGGTTTCGACCGCCCCCGGCAGCACCGCGTTCACGCGCACCTGCTGCGGCCCATATTCGGCGGCGAGCGCCTGCGTCAGCCCGATCAACCCCGACTTGCTCGCCGAATAGGCGGCGCTGCCCGGAAAGGCGAAGCTGTAGCCGACGAAGGTCGAGGTGAAGATCACCGACCCGCCGCCATGCTTCACCATTTCGGCAATCTGGTGCTTCGCGCCGAGGAACGAGCCGGTGAGGTTGACCGCAAG
>JAFAED010000099.1 GCA_023424275.1 Pseudomonadota bacterium
TATCTACCCTGCGGAAATCGAAGCGGCTCTTTTGGGTATGGACGGCGTCCAGGACTGTGCGGTGTTCGGTATTCCCGACGCCGAGTTTGGTGAGGCGCTCATGGCATTCGTCGAACCGCGCGCGGGCGCACTGCTCTCCGGCGAGCATCTGCGCCTTGCGCTGAAATCGGTGCTCGCGGACCACAAGATCCCGAGGTTCATCGAAATTGCCGGCGAACTGCCGCGCGAGGACAGCGGCAAGATTTTCAAGCGCCGGCTCCGCGAGCCTTATTGGCGGGAGGCCGGACGCGTCATCTGAACTCGATGTTGGTCATCGCTTGCGCAATCGCAGCGGGAGACCGTTCCTGGGTTTGGAGATGGGCAGCCACTGCATGTCCGGCGCATAGCCGTCATCGAGAATGATCTCCCAGTCGCGAAGCAACTCCGACAGGAAGGACTTGACCTGCATCGAGGCGAAGTGAAGCCCAAGGCACATATGGGCGCCGCCGCCAAACGGAAGCCACGCGTATTTTTGACGGTGCCTCGCCTCGTCCGCCGAGAAGCGAAGCGGGTCGAAACGGGCAGGCTCCGGCCACAATTCAGGCATATAATGGGTGTGCAGGATATGGATGCCGACCGCCGAACCTGCCGGAATGTGAAAGCCGGCAAATTCGATGTCCGTCGCCAGGCCGCGAGGAAGCGAGGGCACCGGGGGAAAGAGACGGAGGGTCTCGTTGAGGACCATGTCGGTAACCGAGAGCGCCCGGAGGCTCGCATAATCCGGCACCTCGCTACCGCCCTTCCGCCATTCGCACAGCTCGTCGCGGACTCGGCTTTGCCATTCGGTGTGACGGCCGAGCAGGTAGACGATCGAGGTCAATGCCGACGTCGTCGTGTCATGTGCCGCCATGAGCAGGAGGTTCATATGGTTGACGATCGCTTCATCCGACATCCTGCGGCCTTCGTCGTCCACCGCCAGGCAGACGGCACTGAATATGTCAGGCCCGGGGTTCGCGCGTCGGCGCGGGATTTCGGCGAGCAGAATACGGGTTAGCCGTTCGCGCGCCCTGATCCCGCGCCATAATGCGCCGCCGGGGACAGGACGGCGGATGATGGCGGCCGCGGCGCCAAGCATCGAGATGAAAGCCTGACTCACGTCTTCGGCCTTCGATCCCAGCGGCAGGCCCAGCAAATCCTGCGCAGCAGACTCCAGCGTGAGACGCTTGATTGCAGGGTGGAAGTCGAAGCGCTCAGGCCATGCGGTAATCTGGGCGCCGAATCGAGAAGTCATCGTCGCTAGGTAATGTTGCATCGGTTCCGGCTTGAACGCAGCGCCGATGATGCGCCGATCCTCCCGATGCTGGACGCCGTCGAGCGAGATCAGCCCGCTGGGAAAAGTGTTTCCAATGACAGGAACCCATCCAAGTTCGGAAGAGAAGGCGCCGGTACGATTGAGAAGAACCATCTCGTTCGCCTCCGTCCCCAGCAGCACGATTGCGCGCATGCCGAACAGGTTCATCTGAGCGACGGGGCCAAGTCGTTCGTAGATATCCTGCATGACGCCAAGAGGGTCGCGCAAATAGGCCCGCGTCATGGCCAGCGACGCGATCCAGCCATCGGCATTGGCTTTGGGAATGGGGAAGAGGGTCACGTTTTTTGAAAGCTCCGGGCAAAAATGGAATCCTTGTCGGGATCGATCGCAAGATTGAAAATCGAAGCGATCAGGCCGCAGCGAACTCGGCTGTCGTCATTCGGTCGCGCCGATCGCGCGCCCTTTGTCAGCCCAGCGTACCAAGCAGCTGGCGCATGATGCGGTGCAAATGCGCAAGTTCGTCCTCCCCCAGCGCTTGTGCCAGGTCGGCTTCGATCTGCAGGCTGCGGTTTGCGAGAGTCATGACCGCGCCGCGGCCGCGCTCGGTTAAAATCACACGCTTCGCACGCCCATCGTCAGGATCGGGTCCGATCTCGACATAACCGAGCTTGGCGAGCCGCTCTGTTAGATAGGCCATGCTTTGCTTGGTCATCCCCGCGCGTTCGGCGAGATCGACGACTCTCGATCCTTCGGGATCGATGTTTCTGAGCAGGCTGGAATGCGCGGGACGCAAATCGGCGAAGCCTTCCTCCCGGGCCTCGCGGTAAACCCGGGTGCGCATCTGGTCGTAAGCGCGGCGGAAAAGCTGGGCGAGTCGCTCCTCGGTCGGTGAATCTGATGTTGTCATGCGAATCTTCTTGCACAAGACAGGATGTCTGTCTATTGCGGAATTCGACAGGCAAACTGTCTACATGATGTTAGGGCGCTGCGCCGCGGAGGAAGCATTGGAACAGAAGCGATAAAGATGGAGCGCGGCCGAGCTGCCGCGCCTTGGCTGTTTCACCGTCGAACCCTTGGTGTCGATCCCGGCGAATAAATCCGCGTGCGTTGTCGAACGCGGCGCCCTGCGATGGGTGCCGGAACCGGCATTCAACCGTGCATATGTTCCCGTTTTTCGCGGCCTTGGTCGCGGACGGCGAGCGCGCCACTCGAACCCACCCCTCAGCACAGCCCTCAGGGCGCCGATTATCGGCACGTTTGAACAAGGACTAAACATGACTTGGAAATCAGGGACATTCATCACCACGATCGCCATTGGCGCGCTCGTCGCCACACAGCCTGCGACCGTGCAAGCGCAGGCTCTCGGAAGTTTCATGAAACGCCTCGGCCGCGAGGTCATTAATTCGAGCCCGAAACTGAAAAGGAAACCGCGCAAGGAAGACGCGAGCGAGCAGGATGGCGGGGACGAAGGCTCGAGCAAGTCTTCGCGCTCGGCAATTCCGGCGCCGCCCGGGGTCGTGCCATGGCCCGTCAACGCCGGTCAGGTATCGCGCCCGCAACTGTTCGAATTTTCCGCCGATCTCGTCGCGGAAAAGGAAGCGTTCAAGCAGGCGAGCAGCTTCCCGTGCATGACGTGCGAAGGATCGCGCGATTTCGACAGCTGGCGCCGCCATTTCGGTCATGTGCATGAAAGCTATTCAACCTGGTCCAAAATCCTTGAAGCATGGACAGTCGGGCGTGACGTGTTGTGGAAGGGGCAGGCGCACGACGGCGTCATCACTGTGCTCAGCGAAGTTCCCGTGGGCGAATTTCGATGCCGGCAGCTCAGACATCGCATGACCAGCAAGGGTCCCAAGCCTGTTGTAACCGAGCGGGCAGGTTTGATTTGCCTGGCCAAGCAGGAATATTCCTCGGTCGAGACCTGGCACGAAGTCTTCTGATTTAGAGGCCATTTCGGAGATCTCTTGACGTCCGTCGCCCGTCTAGGTGTCGCCGGTTCGCAGCGCGCTTCTACTGCGACGCGAGCCGGCGACGTCGGTCTCCCGATAACCTTCCAAGCAAACTCGACCTCGGTGGTCCGCAGCGGATCGTAAGGCTGGCCCCGAAAAGGTCTGTCTCGGTTGGGCAATAGGTCGTCCTGGCATCCACCGGGCCTTCCTAACGGCCTCCGCCGCCGGAGCTTACCGCTAGCAATCTTAGGAGTTACGCGTAATGAACTTGCGAACATTTCCCGCGCTCTCGGTCGGCCTCTTGCTGTCAAGCGCGGCGGCCCCGATCGCAGCCGATGCAGCCGCGGCAAAATGCGTGCGCGGCTGGACCGGCACGGTGCAATATGTGAAGAACCAGTCGAACAGTCGGACCAAGTCCGAGCCGCGCATCTCCGGCAAAGGCACGGAGACGACCAGCTGGTCGATGACCAATAATTATGCGGCGAAAATTTCTGTTCGCGCCGGGGTACAGCCGGGCAGCAGCGCCGGTCGGGCGGTGGTGAACTATGCATTGGTCTCCTCGGAGAACAAGAGTTCAACGAGCGAGTTTTTTTGCCCGCGCGAGCGCAGTCCGCGCATCATGTCCGGGAACTTTACCTCGCAGAGCGAAACCCGGGCGGATGCAAGCGGGGTTCCCGCGGATGTCAATGTCAACGTCAATCCGGATGGCACCTACAGCGTCAGCGTGCAGCTTCCTGCCATCAAGGGAACTGCGTCAAGCTCATCCTCTTCGACCTTCAGCGGGCAATGCTATCCCAAGCCGGGGAAAAGCAACAGCACTCCCGGCACTCCCGTTTCCGTCGACGGAGTGAGTCTCTCCAGCGATGGCAAGAACAGGATCCAACCGTCCGATCCGAACCGGCTCTCCGGAAGCTATTCCTCGACGTATAGCGACGTCACGGAGACGATTACCTGGAACCTACGGCGCTGCGGCGGCGATCTTCGCATCGTCGATGTCAAATTCGAGGACATGCGCTTTCCCAACTGGGGGGCGTGGAAGGAGATCGTCGAGGAGACCGGCACGATCGATGGCAATCGCGTGCTCATCAAGGCCATCGTCGCCAATGATGGCGCCGAGGATAAATCCGTCACGGTCAAGTTTCGCGACACGTATAAGGGCGACAAATATAATGGCGCGAAAGCCGATGGCCTTCTCGACGAGGTCGGGGCCAATATACCGGCTGGCGAGGAACGCGAAGTCATGTTCGAGTGGGACAGCTCGGGCTACGCATGGTTCGACGACGGGCGCCCCAGGCTCGTCCAGCGGATCAAGGCCGAACTCGAGGTCGACGACAAGAAAATCGAGGACATGACGCGCAACCTGAAGGTCGCGCCGAAGCCGCTCGTACTCGTGCATGGGCTGTGGTCGAACTGGACAGCATGGCAGCTCTGGCAGAATATCCTGACAAGCAGCCACTCATATGACTGGAAGGCGTTTCCGGTAGGCGAGAAGGCCCAATATGGTAAAATGAACACCGGTGAGGCGATGGGCGAACTCGGCCCTACAAACACCATCGCGGAAAATGCGGAGGAACTGCGCCGCTATATCAATTATGCGCAGGAAGACCGGAACGCGTGGCATGTCGATCTGGTCGCCCACTCGATGGGAGGGCTGATCAGCCGGCGCTATATTCACGCCTCGATGCCGGCTTATCCCGACGGCAAGCCGCAGGTGTCGCATTTGGTCATGCTGGGTACGCCCAATATGGGGAGCCGCTGCGCGGACCTCATCAGCGCGCCGCTCGAGGCGGCAGGCCGGTCCATGGATGCGCTCCGCGAATTGCGGCCGAGCGTGGTGGCCAAGTTCAACGCGGTTCACACCGAACGGAAGAATGTCGAGTTTTCCGTCCTCGCCGGCAATCCGCTGCCGACAGTTTGCTATATGTTTGATCCCAACGACGGCGTTGTTGCGGTTCCGTCCGCAATCTGGACGATAGCGGATCATGAACAGCAGTCGGTGCTCCACACCGACATGGCAACCACCGCCGGCTTTGCGTCTTTCGTGAAGCCGCGGATCGCGATCGGACCCGCCAAATTTGCAGCGGCGCGCAAACTGTCCGCTCTGGTACCGGCAGCCGGCGCGTTCAGAACCCCTTCAGCCCGCCTCATGATCCTCGGCGCCGAAGGGCCCGCGCAGCCTTCGCAGCCAGATCCCATGTCGAAGATGCTCTGGGTGGCCCCGAAGCAAACCACCGACATCAAAATTCCCGTCGAAGACGCCTCGAACCTCGGCCTGACGTTCGTTACGTCAAGCAAGGTGTCTGCAACGCTGATCGATGACAGCGGGGCCGTGGCGGGTTCCAACCTCGCTGGAACGCCCGAGGCGAACCAGATCTTTCGCTCGCTGTTCGTCAATCGTCCGGTCCGGAAGGGCCAGTGGACGCTGCAATTGAAGAACGAAGCGGAGCTGGATCAGGAGGTCGTCATGTCCATATGGTTCGACGCCAAATGAAAAGAGGCCGCCGCCATCGCGGGATATCGAACGATGGCGGCGGCGGGCTTATGTCTTGGTCCGGGCGCGGCTTGTGCCGCGCAGCAAGCTATCGAGCGCTGCTCGGCTTGGGCCGGCGTAAGGCCGCAGGCCCGCGCGGCAATCGTCTGCGCGCGGCAATGTCAGCCCTGTCGATACTGCTCGCCGCGAGCGAGCCGGCACGTGCGACGGCAGGCGAAGCCTTCGCCGCGCATTCCGCGGTTTCATCTTCCCCGCTCGGGACTCTCCCGTCGGGACATGTGTATGTCTACGTCGGCATAGACGGTTCCACGCCCCGGCGATTTATCATCGATACGGCGGCAAGCCAGACCGTGATCACGCCGAAGTTCCAGGCGGAGATACCTTCTTTACGGATCAAGTCGCCAGACGTGCCGCTCGATGGCGCCATGGGGAGCATGCAGGTGAAGACGGCCGAGATTGACCGGGTCGAGGTGGCTGGTCATGTTTTCCGCTCCTCGGAAATCATCCTGCTCCCGGCCGGTCCCCTCGATCGCTTGGAGGTCGACGGGGTTTTGGGCGCAGATATTCTCTCGCGGCTGATCGTCGATCTCGATATGCCAGCCCGGCGCTGGCGAATGACCTCGCAATCCGGCGTCGAGGTGAGCTATCCATCCTGGTCGTCGCATTCGTTCGTACTTGACGATCGCCGCACGCCGCGCCTGTCCGTCCGTCTCGGCGATGCGACGATTCCCGCCGTGCTTGATACCGGTGCAAGCCGAACAATCCTTAACTGGGCTGCTGCCAATGCGATCGGCGTGACCCGCGAAGACGCAGGACTATCGGACGGACCGAATATTCGCGGGGCGACCAGTCATTCTCTCGAAAGCGTCGAGAAGACACTCGACCAGCTCGCCGTGGGAGACGCCGTCATGCGCAGCCCGTCAGTCCAGATCGCCGATCTGCCGGCATTCGAAATGCTGGGCTTTGGGGCCGGTCAGCCGGCCATCATCCTTGGTATCGATATGTTCGCAGACCGGCGTCTTGTTATCGACTACCCATGCTCGAGACTCCACATCTCGGGGCCAGCCTCCTCAACGGGCGCCGCTTCCCGGTAAATGCGCGGCAATGCCGAGGCCGGCTGTTCGTTTGTTTTCCGGCGTTCGGCTGCGCGCTTGCGCCAGCGGGACAGGGAGACGGGTGTTCTAAGTTCCATCTTCGAATGGAGGAAGCGTGTATCGGGAAAGCGCCTTAAATCCTAAGCACTCAGCCCCATTGAAAGGAGATCGTGTCGGTGTGCCAGGGCACAATCTTTTGACGCGCAGCCGATCACGGTCGATTCCGGTCATTCGATCCAAATCGGCACGAATGGCAGCAGACGACCGATTGCGGACATTTGGCGTTCCTGTAAATAACGGCCATGGATCGGTCCGATTTTCTTTTGCTGGCTGCCTTTCCGCTTTTGGTCGGATGCGGTGCGTTTGACCCGGACAGTGCGCTCATTACCTCCCAAAACTTCATACGGTTCGAATGCAAAGCCGAAGGCTCGGCTGACGACGCAGCAAAACAGATCAATGAATTTGCCGCACAATTCGGAGCGACTGCTGAGGCAAGCGATATAACTGTCGGCGAGTCCGGAAAAGTAGTGATCGTGCAGCGCGATTTATTAGAGCACGGCGGTCTTCAGTTGCTCTTCGCGTACCAAGGAGATGGCGGAATCGTTGAGATTTATGGGACAAAGATCGAAGCGCCGACCGCCAATGATAGATCTTTTGTATCGACCATCATGGAAAATGCTCCCGTCAGGGATTGCAAAACAATAGAAGTTTAATTGTTATAGAACCATGTCGAATGTCCGATGCCCAAGCCAATTTCGATAAACGCTCTCAATTCGCAGGGCATTGATCACAGTCTCCTACAACTCTGCTTAGAGCTGAAGCTATACTAGCCATCGCTGGCGTGACCTGCGCGCGGCTGTCATGTCCGCTCCCCACCCCATATTGGTCATTCGCAGCGATGGCTCCGCCAAAATCGATCCCAGCGTGCGGCATAACCGTTGCGCACCATGGCGCAGGATAGATCACCAGACTTCGGTGATACGCAGAATGCTGCGGTTCTATTGCCTCCGGCCCCGCCGGCAGACCTACAGCGCATTGTAGGGCCGGTGACCTTTACATGGCCCGTACGTAGCGTGCCGTTCGGCGTGCCGACGAGGGACGCGAGATGGTCACGGGCGGCTTTCGGATCAGCGGCAGGGCATGGATGCCCCGGGCGGCATGTCCCGTCCATTTCACGCGCAGCCACGCCCGACAGCCGGATATGCGGACCCTCTGCGCACCAGATCGGCCCGTCGCCGTCGTAGACGGCCGTGGGCGTGCAGTTGAACGATTGGCCAGCGGGAACGACAGAAACAGCAAGCAGGAGCGTGAGAATCATTCGGTGTCCTTAGCCTGCGCGATCGATTCTCGCAGCCCCTCGGACGGAACAAGCCAAACTGCTGCAAGCGTCTCGATCTCTGCCTCCGTTGGCTCGGCGCCGTTAGACAAATGCATTAGGCGCTCGGCCGAAATCTTCGTGCGCTTCGTCAACACGGGGTACGGCATCGCCATTTACGTGACCCATGCGTTGAACCAGCGGCTGCCGCTGCGGATGCTGCGCGCCACGGGATGATCTGAGGAATATGAGCGAACCTCTTTGACGATGCGAAGCTCTCCCTTACGGTAAGCCACGTCAGTCGTCAAAAAGACGGGCACGGATATCCGAAGCGGCCACCACTAGCGCTGTCGCGTGCGATCTGAGATCGGAGTTGCCGGTCTTTGCGGCATGACTTTTGAACCGCTCGGCCTTGCCTTCGAGATAGTCGGCGATGCGATCGGCGGCGGGCTTTCCATTATGTCCCGGCGTCACGCGTGCACCCGGTTGGGCTGGAACGAGATGATGCTTCCGGGCTGGGTCGCGCCCCATTTCCGGGCAGCGTTGAGCACGACGAAAACACGCTTGTTCGCTCGGACGTGCGTCTGGTCGATGTTGAGCGCTTATAATCTTCAGCCCGCAGCTGCTGCACGTCCACCCCGGACCCTCCTAGAATGCGATATCGATGCGTTAGGTTGTCTAAATCCGCCGCGGTCACGCCATGCTTTTCCAGCACGCCCTCAACTTTGACGCGCGCATGATCGACGGCAGCTTGGCTGACGCCTCTTGCGACAAGTTTGAAGCCGCGGAAGCTGATCGCCTGCACGTCCATTTTCAT
>JAFAED010000337.1 GCA_023424275.1 Pseudomonadota bacterium
GCTTGGCGCCGATTATGGCGGTGACGTCGCCGATATCGCGCGCTGGATGCAGCTCGACGATATCGGCACCCACGATCGGCGCGGTCTGCTTGTGAAGCACCGCGAGCATCTCGCGCACCGTCAGCCCGCCGGGTTCGGGATGCGCGACGCCCGGCGCCGCCGACGGGTCGAGCCCGTCGAGGTCAATCGAAATGTAAAGCGGCCCTTCGAGCACCGGGACCATGTCCGGGGTAAAGCCTGCCATCGGGACGATCTCGACGCCAAAGCGCGCTGCTTGCTCGCGGCAGTGGGAGTTCAGCGTACGGATCCCCACCTGCACCAGTCGCTTTGCGTGCCCGGCTTCGCAGATGCGCGCGAAGGGCGAGGCATGGCTGCGCGGATTGCCCGCGAAATCGTCGTAAAGATCGGGGTGCGCATCGAAATGGAGGATCGTCACCGGACCGTGGCAGGCGGCCGCGGCTTCGACGAGCGGGAAGCTCACCGCATGGTCGCCGCCGAGCGCCAGGGGAATTTCACCATCTTCACGCACATAAGCGACATGGCGGCGGATCGCGGCATCATCTTCGGAGGTGTTTTCGGTCAGCGCAAGGTCGCCGTCGTCGGTGAGCGCGATGTCGGTGCCGATTTCGGGACCGAGCTCGCTCGCCATATTGCCGCGGTCGCTCCACAGCGCGGCACGGATCGCGGCCGGACCGGCAGCGGCGCCGCGCTCGAAGCTGCTGTTGATGTCGGTGGGCAAGCCGAAAAGGCGGATCGCGGGCATGCGCTGCTTGTAACCGCTGCCAAGGCCCGCGCAAGAAACAACGGCGGCGACGGGATCAACGGCGGGCGGGCCGACCTGTGGGGAGAGGGAACAGGCGCACCGAGAGAGGCAAGGAGGGGCTGGAAGCCCGCCGCCGTCTGCCGGCCGGCCTGCCAACGGCAGGCCGGCGGGTTACGCATCAATTGTCGTCGTCGCCCTCGTCGTCGGGGCCGGCCATCATTTCTTCGGCCACCGCGTCGGTGCGGCTGCGGATCGCGGCTTCGAGCCGTTCGCGCAATTCGGGATTTTCGGTCAGAAAATTCTTCGCATTTTCGCGGCCCTGCCCGATGCGGATCGAGTCATAGCTGAACCAGGCGCCCGATTTCTCGACGAGGCCGGCCTTGACGCCAATATCGAGAATCTCGCCGATCTTCGAAATGCCCTGCCCGTACATGATGTCGAATTCGACCTGCTTGAACGGCGGCGCAACCTTGTTCTTGACGACCTTCACGCGCGTCGTGTTGCCGACGATCTCGTCGCCATTCTTGATCTGGCCGGTGCGGCGGATGTCGAGACGGACCGAGGCATAGAATTTGAGCGCGTTGCCGCCGGTCGTGGTTTCGGGGTTGCCGTACATCACGCCGATTTTCATGCGCAGCTGGTTGATGAAGATCACCATGCAGCGCGAGCGGCTGATCGAGCCGGTGAGCTTGCCCAGCGACTGCGACATCAGACGCGCCTGCAGGCCGACGTGGCTGTCGCCCATCTCGCCTTCGATTTCGGCGCGCGGAACGAGCGCGGCGACCGAGTCGACGACGAGCACGTCGATCGCGTTCGACCGCACCAGCGTGTCGACGATTTCGAGCGCCTGTTCGCCCGTGTCGGGCTGCGACACGATGAGTTCGTCGATATTGACGCCGAGCTTGCGCGCATAGACGGGGTCGAGCGCATGTTCGGCGTCGACGAAGGCAACGGTGCCGCCGGTCTTTTGCGCTTCGGCGAGCGTGTGCAGCGCGAGCGTGGTCTTGCCCGAGCTTTCGGGGCCGTAGATTTCGATGACGCGGCCGCGCGGCAGGCCGCCGACGCCAAGCGCGATGTCGAGGCCGAGCGAGCCGGTCGAGATCGCCTCGACCTGCATGGCTTCCTTCGAGCCCAATTTCATCACCGAGCCCTTGCCGAATGCGCGATCGATCTGCGCGAGCGCGGCGTCGAGCGCCTTCTGCCTGTCCGTATTATTCACTGATTTCCCCGATTCGACGAGTGACAATTGTCCGGCCATAACCGTCCCTTTCCAGCTCTAGAGCGACGGCAGAAGCATCGCAACGCCGAACTGTGTACGTCATTTGTTCCCATGGAACAAGTAGGGAACGAAATAAAATCGATCCCGGAGGGACGCCTGTTATTCCGCCGCAAATTCGTCCAGCGCCGCCTCGATATCGCTGATCCGGAACGGCTTGGTGATCAGCTTTCGGTGCGCATGCGCCGGCGGGATGACGTCGCCCCCGCCCGACGTGAAGGCAAAGGGAATGCCGCGCTCGGCGAGCGCGTCGGCGACCGGCCATCCCTTTTCATCGCCAAGGTTGATGTCGACGAGCGCCCCGCCCAGCGGTTCGGCGGCGATAAAGGCCAGCGCCTCTTCGTTCGTGGTCGCCTGTGCGGGTTCGGGAAGGTCGAGTGCGTCGAACATGTCGGCCAGCATCATGCCGATCAGCACATCGTCCTCGACGAGCAGGATGCGGCGATCACCCGCCATGGGACACCCGATGCGCGGCATCGTCGAGCGTCGCCGAAGTCGCCTCGGCCAGCTGCGCGACCGAGAAAGGTTTGGGCAGGAAGGCGACATGGTCGATGTCGATCGACTGGCGCAGCTGTTCCTCGGCATAGCCCGACATGAACAGCACGGGCAGATCGGGGCGCTTGGCGCGCATCGCGCGCACCATCGCCGGGCCGTCCATCGTCGGCATCACGACATCGCTGATGATCAAATCGACCTTCTCCATCTGCGCAAAGCGTTCGAGTCCCTCCTCCCCTTGCGAGGCCGTGACGACATTATAACCCGCGCGGGTCAGTGCGCGTTCCGCGACGGCCCGCACCATATCTTCGTCCTCGACCAGCAGGATCGTCCCGGTGCCCCATTGGCTCTTCCTCGGCTTGGCCGGCGGCGGCACGACGACGGGCGCGTCGCCGCTGCTGCGATGGACCGGCAGATAAATGGAGAAACTTGTCCCCTGCCCCGGCTTGCTGTCGGCAAAAATGAAACCCGCCGATTGCTTGATGATCCCGTAAACGGTCGAGAGGCCAAGCCCCGTCCCCTTGCCGACATCCTTGGTCGTAAAAAAGGGCTCGAAAATCTTGGGCAGCACATCGGCGGGAATGCCGGTGCCGGTGTCGCTGACCTTCAGCGCGCAATAATCGGCGGGCGGCATGAATTCATTGCCCATCTGCCGCACCTCGGCCGCCGAAACGGGATAGGTTTCGATCGTCAGCGTACCGCCGCCCGGCATCGCATCGCGCGCGTTGACCGCGAGGTTGATGATCACCTGTTCGAGCTGACCGGGGTCGGCGCGCACCGCGCCAAGACCGCGGCCATGATGCACCGACAGCTGCACCGTCTCGCCGATCAGGCGCTTCAGAAGATGCGACACCTCCGAAATCACGTCGGGCAGCTGCAATATCTGCGGGCGTAGCGTCTGTTGCCGCGAAAAGGCAAGCAACTGCCGGGTCAAGCTCGCCGCGCGGTTGGCATTGCTGCGGATCTGCTGGATATCGTCATAATCGCTGTCGCCGGGCGTATGGCGCATCAACATCAGGTCGCAGGCGCCGAGCACCGCCGTCAGGATATTGTTGAAATCATGCGCGACGCCACCGGCGAGCTGGCCGACCGCCTGCATCTTCGACGCCTGCGCGACCTGGCGTTTAAGGCGCGATTCCTCGCTCGAATCCTTGAGGCTCAAAAGCACCGCAGCCTCGCCCAGTCCGCGTACGCCGACGACGCGCATCGACACGGGTTCGCCGCTCTGTCCGGCAAGCCGGATCGACAGGTCGCCGCCGACCTGCTGTCCGCTGCTGTGACGGCGGATCATGTCGGCAAGCGCGCCCTTGTCCTCACCGACGACGATGTCTCCGGGGTAGCGCGGCATCTTTCCGTCGCCGAGGTTCGCGGCGCTGACAAATGCCCGGTTCATATAGAGAAAGCGCCCGTCGCGATCGACCATCGCGAGGCCGAAGGGGAGCAGCGATAACAAGGTTTCGACATAGGTCTGCGCCGTGCCGCGGTCGGCAGGCCCCATTTCCTCGTCGAGCATCGCGAGCAGCATCGGCGTATTCGCATCGGCGGGCGCGAGCGGGATTTGCAGCATCCGCACCGGCGTCGCGCGATCGCTCTCGCGCGCGAAATAAAGCGCGCCTGCATCGTCGAGCCGGATCATCGGTGCGACGTCGCGCCCCGCATAATGGGTCGCATCGTCTTCGCCCAATGCGCGAAGCAGGAAAGCCTGATTCGCGACGCGCAGTCGTCCTTCGGCACTGACAAGCGCGGCCATTACCCCCGCATGGCCCAGCGTGCGGCCGGCAGGGCCGTCGAGATGGCGGGTGATTTCGGACGCAAGATCGAGCCGCTCGATCGCGGAAAAGCGCCAGACGAGATAATCCTCCGCCTGTCCGGTGCGCGTCACCTGCGCGCGCAATTGCAGGGGACCGATCGCGATATCGTCGGCGCGGCCCTCGCCATCGCGCCACGCGATCCGGCCCGCATTCTTGAGCAAGTCGGCGCCACGTCCGTCGAGCGGCAGGCCCGGCGGCGTGACGAAGCCGCCCATCCAGGTGCCGAACAGGTCGTTGGCACAGACCATGCGTCCGGCGCGGTCGGTGATCGCGATCGCGACATCGTCATGATTGACCGCCTGGCGCAGCATCGTCCAGTCGGTGGCCGCCGCCTCGCCGACGACGGTTGCAGGAAACACCCGCCGCGCGAGCAGCACGCCGCCGACCGCCATGGCAAGCCCCGCCACGAATCCCGCGGCAAGGACCATATTGC
>JAFAED010000439.1 GCA_023424275.1 Pseudomonadota bacterium
GCGCGACAGCTTCTTGTACGTCGTCGCGTGCGGGCGCGTCGCGCCTTCGCCGAGGCGGCGGATCTTGTCTTCCTCATAGGATTCGAAATTGCCTTCGAACCATTCGACATGGCTGTCGCCCTCGAACGCAAGGATGTGCGTCGCAAGGCGATCGAGGAAGAAGCGGTCGTGGCTGATGACCACGGCGCAGCCGGCGAAATTTTCGAGCGCCTCTTCGAGCGCGGCGAGCGTTTCGGTGTCGAGGTCGTTGGTCGGTTCGTCGAGCAGCAGGACGTTGCCGCCCTGTTTCAGCATCTTCGCCATATGGACGCGGTTGCGTTCACCACCCGAAAGCTGGCCGACCTTCTTCTGCTGGTCGACGCCCTTGAAGTTGAAGGCACCGACGTATGCGCGCGTCTGCATCTCGTGCTTGCCGATGTTCATCAACTCGTGCCCGCCCGAGATTTCTTCCCAGACATTCTTGTTCGCATCGAGCGCGTCGCGGCTCTGGTCGACATAGCCAAGGCGCACAGTGTCGCCGATCGCGACGCTGCCGCTGTCGGGCGTTTCCTGCCCGGTGATCAGCTTGAACAGCGTCGATTTACCCGCACCATTCGGACCGATGACGCCGACGATGCCGCCGGGCGGCAGCGAGAAGGAGAGGTCTTCGAAGAGCAGCTTGTCGCCATAGGCCTTGGAAATGCCCTCGACCTCGATCACCTTGCCG
The DNA here is from genome assembly GCA_023424275.1 of Pseudomonadota bacterium. Classification (GTDB taxonomy): domain Bacteria; phylum Pseudomonadota; class Alphaproteobacteria; order Sphingomonadales; family Sphingomonadaceae; genus Sphingopyxis. The sequence continues at coordinate 707 of JAFAED010000439.1, forward strand.
CCGAGGCGTTCGGGGACCTGGATGACGATCTGTGCCTTGCCCGGCGTACGCTTTTCCTGCGCCTCGACCAGCTGGTCGAACGATTTGATACGCGCCTTCGACTTGGCCTGGCGCGCCTTGGGCGATTGCCGGATCCACTCGAGTTCGTCCTTGATCGCCTTCTGGCGACCCTGATCCTCGCGCGCTTCCTGTTCGAGGCGCTTGCCCTTCTTTTCCAGATAGGTCGAATAATTGCCTTCGTAGACGAAATAGCGGCCGCGATCGAGTTCGAGGATCCAGTTCACGACATTGTCGAGGAAATAGCGGTCGTGGGTGACGAGGATGACGTTGCCCGGATAGTCGACGAGATGTTTCTCGAGCCAGGCGACGCTCTCGGCATCGAGGTGGTTGGTCGGTTCGTCGAGCAGCAGGATCGACGGCTTTTCGAGCAGGAGGCGGGTCAGCGCGATGCGGCGCTTTTCGCCGCCCGAGAGGTTCTCGACGCTCCAGTCGCCCGGCGGGCAGCGCAGCGCTTCCATCGCGATTTCGAGCTGGTTGTCGAGCGTCCAGCCGTCGACCGCGTCGATCTTTTCCTGGAGCGTGCCCATTTCCTCCATGAGCGCGTCGAAATCGGCGTCGGCGGGCGGATCGGCCATCAGCGCGCTGATCTCGTTGAAACGCTCCATCATGTCGGCGACGGGACGCACGCCATCCATGACATTTTCTTTCACCGTTTTCTTCGGATCGAGTTCGGGTTCCTGCGCCAGATAGCCGACGGTGATCCCCTCGCCCGGCCAGGCTTCGCCGCTGAATTCGGTGTCGATGCCCGCCATGATCTTCATCAGCGTCGATTTGCCGGTGCCGTTCGGGCCGACGATGCCAATCTTGGCATCGGGGTAGAATTGCAGGCTCAGATCCTTGAGCGTCGGCTTCTGTGCGCCGGGATAGGTCTTGTTCAGACCCTTCATTACGAAACTATATTGGGCGGCCATGGATATGCTCCGGTTATGGCTGGACCGCGCAAAGCGGCCGGGAAAGATGTTGCGCGCCGGTTAGCGAATGGGCGCGGGCTTGGCAATCGGCGCTTGCGCGCGCGAGGCGGGCCGTTACCACGGCGACATGACAGCCTCGCTTCCTTTTGCCCGCCTCGCAGGGCTCGCCGCCCTCCTCCTCGCCACAACCAGCGCCTCGGCCTCGATCCCGCCGCCGCCGAGCGCCGCCGAGCTGGCGCAGCGCGGCGACGATATCGCGTGGGCGATCACCGAGGACCTGACCACCGAAATCGGGCCGCGCATGGCGGGGACGGAGGCCGAAGCCGCCGCCCGGCGCTGGGCCGTCGCGCGGTTGCAGACGATGGGCTTTGCCAATGTCCGCGAGGAACAGTTCGACATGCCGGTATGGGTTCGCGGCGACGAGCAGGCCTGGCTGACCAGCCCCTTCCTGCCACAGAAACTGGCGATCACCGCGCTCGGCACGAGCGCTTCGACCGGTCCCAAGGGAATCGAGGGCGATATCGCCTATTTCGAAAGCTTCGACGCGCTGGTGGCCGCGCCCGATCATCTGGTGAAGGGCAAGATCGTCTTCATCGATCACCAGATGGCGCCTGCACAGGACGGCAGCGGTTATGGAATCTATGGCCGCGGCCGGTTCGTCGGCGCCAATATCGCGGCCAAAAAGGGCGCGATCGCGACGGTTATCCGCGCGATCGGGACCGACGATCATCGCAATCCGCACGCCGGCGGCACGAATTTCGAAGCGGGCGTGCGGCCGATCCCCGCCGGGGCGATCTCGAACCCCGACGCCGACCAGCTGGTGCGCCAGTGGAAGCGGGCGCAGCAGATGCGCAAGACCGAAACCCCGCTGGGCTATGTCGCCGAACCGCTACGCATGAAGCTGGTCCTGACGCCGCAGAACCTCGGCACGAAACATTCGGGCAATGTCATTGCCGAAGTACCGGGCAGCGATGCCGCTGCCTCGCCCGTCATAATTGCCTGCCACCTCGACAGCTGGGACCTCGGCACCGGCGCGATCGACGATGCTGCGGGCTGCGGTATCGTCACGGCGGCGGCGAAGCATGTGATGAGCGCCGGCCAGCCGCGCCGGACGATCCGCATCCTCTGGGCCGGCGCCGAAGAGGTCGGCGTATTCGGCGGCAAGGCCTATTTCGAAAAGCATGGGGCGGAAAGGCACGCCGTCGCACTCGAATCCGACTTTGGCGCCGACCGGGTGTGGCGGATCGACTTCAAACTGCCCGACAGCGCCAAGGGGCTCGCTGATCGCCTCGCTGCCGCCGTGATGCCTTTCGGGGTCGTGCGCGGAAAACAGCCCGCGAACGGCGGCGCCGACGTCGGGGCGCTGGTTCAGGCGGGTGTCCCTGCGGTCGATCTGGCGCAGGATGGGACACGATATTTTGACATTCACCACACGCCGGACGATACATTGGACAAGATCGATCCCGCGCAATTGCGACAGAATGTCGTGGTTTGGTCGGCAGTTCTGGCGATTCTCGCCGATAGCGACGAGTCCGAGCTTCCGTAACTGTTACAGAGAAATGACAGATTTCCGCGCGCGCCGACCATCTCAATTATTTTTGTTGACGATTCATGCGGAACGGCTAAATCCCGCCGCTCGCGGAACGGGAAAGTTTCCGGGACGCGAAAGGCATTTTAGGGAGCCCACACATCATGAAGAAGTTTGCTGCTATCGCCGTTGCTGCCAGCATGTTCGCCCTCGCCGCTTGCGGTGAAAAGGCTGCTGAAGAAGCCACCACCGAAGCTCCGGCCGCTGAAGCGGTTGCTGAAGAAGGCGCCGACGCCGCTGCTGCTGGCGCCGAAGCCGCTGCCGCTGGTGCCGACGCTGCCGCTGCTGGCGCCGAAGCTGCTGCTCCGGCCGACGCCGCTGCTGCCCCGGCCGCTGACGCCGCCAAGGCTGAAGCTGCTCCGGCTGCTGCCCCGGCTGAAGAAAAGAAGTAAGTCGCAGCCCTTCGGGGCAATGACTGAAACGAAAAAGAGCGGTCTTCCTTCGGGAAGGCCGCTTTTTTTGTTCCTGATGCCTGTTCGGCTGCGAAAGACGCCGTCCCGTTGAAATAGCGCCCTTTTTGGATGTCGGTGCCTTGATGGGGGCATCGAGATGTGAGAGACCGTCGCGGGCCGAACGGGAGAGCCGCACGATGGCAAAACCAACCGTAACCACCCCGGGCAAGCGCCTCGTCCTCCTGCTCGACGGCACCTGGAACAGTTCCGAAGACAATACCAGCGTCTGGCGGCTCAGCCAGCTCGTGGCACCCAAGGATGCGGCGGGTACTCCGCAGCTTTGCTATTATACCGCCGGCGTCGGGACGCCGCGCGGCGAGAAGATCCGCGGCGGTATCCTCGGCCACGGACTCGATCGCGATGTCATTGGCGCTTATCGCTGGCTGATGGGTCATTATGACCAGGGCGACCAGATCTTCCTGTTCGGTTTCAGCCGCGGCGCCTTCACCGCGCGCAGCGTCGCCGGCATGATTGCCCGCTGCGGACTGCTGCGCCCCGGTTCGCCCCTGTCGGTCGAGGAACTTTACCAGCGCTACCGCCTCGATGCGAAAGCCCCCTCTTTCGTCGAACTGCACCAGACGAAGAATCTGCCGCCTGCGGAAAAGCGCTTGCTTCGTCATTCCCGGCGCGTTCCGGTCAAGATGATCGGCGTATGGGATACGGTGGGGTCGCTCGGCATCCCGTTCGGCAACATCCCCGGACTCAGCCGTCGGCGGTTCGGCTTTCACAACACACGGCTCTCGGCCATCTATGAACATGCCTATCATGCGCTTGCGCTCGACGAGTATCGCGCAGATTTCGCGCCGACGCTGTGGACACGCTTCACCCCGGTGGAACCCGACCCGCCCGGCAAGCGCCGCGTCCGGCCGACAATCGTCGAACAACGTTGGTTCGCCGGCGCCCACGCCAATGTCGGCGGCGGGATCGCCGGCGACGACATGCCGCAATTGCCGCTCGCCTGGCTGATGAAGAAAGCCGGTGACCTTGGCCTGGCCTATCGCGGCGAGGTGATACCGACCGGCTATGAAATCACCGCGCCGATCCACGACAGTTTCAGGGCATTCCTGCGCGGCCTTTACCCGGTCATCAAACTGGGGCGCCGGTTTCACCGCCGGATCGCCGCTCCTGCGACGCCGGACGCCACCGGATCGTGGCTGACCGTCAATGAAACGATCGACGGCAGCGTCTTCGATCGCTGGCGCAAGGTCTCGACCTATCGCCCGATCGACCTGGCCCGCTGGGCGACCGGGCTGCGGATCGATCCGGCCCGGTTGCACGGCGCCGTCGACGCACGGACCGGCACCGCCATCGCGCCCCCGGTCCCGCCCAAGGCGCGATCGCGACGCGCCAAGGCTTCGAACCGAACGCCCGATTGAAAGGGAAATTGGTCGGGGAGACAGGATTCGAACCTGCGACATCTTGCTCCCAAAGCAAGCGCGCTACCGGGCTGCGCCACTCCCCGACGCAGGGGCGCCTTAGACAGGCTTGGCGGCCAAGTCTATCCCGCAGACGTCGCGATCAGCCGCGCATAGAAATCGATCATGCGTTTGAAGCTGTCGACCGTCATATGTTCGTTGGTCCCGTGGATCATCGCGGTCTGTTTCAGCGTGAAATGCATCGGCATGAACCGATACACATCCTGCGAGATCGGCTCCATGCTCCGGCTGTCGGTCGCTGCCACGACCAGATAGGGTGCAACGACCGCGTCGGGCGCATCGGCGCGCGCGGCGGCGACAACATATTTCCAGCCCTGCGAACTGCTCGACGAAACGCGCGAAGGCTCGTTCGGGGGCTTGACCCAGCTCAGTTCGACCGGCGCGTCGCCGACAGCGGCTTTCGCCCGCGCCATGACATCAGCCGAGCTATTCCACGGCGCGATGCGATAATTGATCAGCGCAGTCGCCGATTGCGGCAGCACATTCTCCTTCGGGCTTCCCTGGAGCATGGTCGGCGCGATGGTGGTGTGGAAAGCGGCCGCCGACGACGGCGATGCCGAAAGCTGACTTTTTAGGACCGGACCGAGCAGCCACTGGTTCGCGACCGCCATCTTGGTCGTTCCGCCCTTATGCGCTGCCAGTGCCTCGATCATCCCCGCACCGGGCCCGCGCATCTCGATCGGGAACGGCTTTTCGGTTATTGCCAGCACTGCGCGCGCCAGCGTCGTCACGCCCGTCTCTGCGGGCGGCATAGAGCTATGCCCGCCGGGCGCATTGGCAGTGACTTTCAGCGTCGCATAGCCTTTCTCGGCAACGCCGATCAGGATCGCGGGGCCATTGATCACCGGCGTGTCGTTCAGCACCACGCTGCCTTCGTCGAGCGTGAACAGCGCCTTGACCCCGTCGGCCTTCAATTTCGCGGCGGCGGCGACGGCGCCCGATCCGCCGGCCTCTTCATCGTGACCCGACACAAGGTAAATTCCGCGCCTGGGTTTGAAAGCCTGTGCGGCGAGCGCTTCGAGCGCTTCGAACAGGCCGACGAGCGAGCCCTTGTCATCGACGGTGCCACGGCCCCACACCGCCTTTTCGGCGATCGTCCCAGCGAAGGGCGGATGTTTCCAGTCGCCCTCGGTACCTTCGGTTACCGGCACGACATCCTGATGCGCCATGACGATGATCGGGGCGAGCGATGTGTCGCTTCCCGCCCAGTGATAGATCAGCGTACGGTTCGGCAGGATCGTACGCGTCATCGCGCGATGCGTTGCGGGATAGGTCGTTGCCAGCCAGGCGTGCAGCCGATCCCATTCGGCGACCTCATTCTCGGCGGGATCCTGATGCGAGATCGTGCGGATCTGTGCCGCGGCGCTCAAATGCGCGACGGCTGCATCCAGGTCATATGCCGGGGCTGGGGCGAGACGGATATCGCTGCCGTCGGCGATATCGCTTGGCGCGAAGTTTGCGGTCCGCACCGCCACCGTGCCCGCCAGAACCGCCACGATCGCAAGACCGCCCAGCAAGATCGTCCGCCGCTTCCCCATATCCCTCTCCTTTTGTTCGGCGCGCAATGGACCGTCATCAGTTGCATTTTGCAAGGGAAATCCGGTCGTTGCCGGTGGATCGGGATTCAGCGCTGGTTCATGGCCGCAGGCCAAGCGTAACGGTACGTTTCCTCCCGGAGGACCGCGATGCGCTTGACGATTGTTGCGACGCTGATTCTGCTGCCCGCCGCCGCCCAGGCCCAGTTTATGCCGCGCACGCCGCCGCCGGGCGAACGCATCCCCGGCATCGTGGATATGCGGACACTGCCCGGAGGGTCCACCTTGGACCACGATCTTCGCGAAACCCGCGCGCGTATCGACCGCGGCCGCGAGGATGGCGACCTGTCGAAACGCGAGGCGCGCGAACTGCGCCGCGAGGCACGCCAGATATCGTCGCTGACGGAGCGATACGCCCGCGACGGCCTCTCCGATTCCGAGCGGCGCGAACTCGACATGCGAACGCAGGTGCTGAAAGATCTGACGGCGGCTGAGCGCTTTCGCAACGCCCCGTAAATTGGTGGGCCCGGCAGGACTCGAACCCGCAACCTAGCCGTTATGAGCGGCCAGCTCTAACCGTTGAGCTACAGGCCCCCCCTTTAAAACCCGGTGGGGTGTGCGGGCGATAGCGGAGGCGGCGCGGCATTGGCAAGCGCCAACGCTCAGCCCTGCGCCTTGCGTTCGGCAATCGCCACGATCTCCGCCGCCGTCGTTGCCGCAATTCCGCGGCGGGCAAGGTGGTCCAGCACGACATCCCACCAAAGATAGAAACGGTCGACATCTTCCGGGCTTCGGACATAGGGCGTGTTGCCCGGCTGCAGCGACGGCGAATGGAAGGAAAAGTTCAGCACGGGCAGCCGCATCCCGATCGCGATATCGATCGCATGGCATGCGCGCTCCGCCGGGATACCCTCGGGCGTCAGCGCGATCCGCTCGGCGAGGCCAAGCCGCGCGAGCGCCGCGTGGCTGTTCGACGAGGTGCGGTGATAGAGCCAGCGCCCCGCGCCCCCGAACAGGCCGCCGAACACCGTCGTCACCGGAATTTCCAGTATCGCGCCCTGTCCGGTGCGGACCCACCAGGGATGCAGCGGCGCGTCGCGGTAATTGGGGCCATGCCCGGCGCGGTAATCGAAACCCGAACGGACCGAGGTGTCGCAGCGGAAACCGAGTTCGGCGAGCATCGTCGCCGTCTCCGGACCCAGGCCATAGCGCCCGGCACGATAGGCCATCGGCGCCGCCCCGAAACGGTCGCGGATGGCGTCGCGCAACGCCGTCATTTTGGCGCGCTGCAGATCGGCGGGCAGATTCCCCGTATAGCTGTTGCGCTCGTTGACCTCTTCATCGTGCGGCGGCGTCACCCAGGGGTGAAGCTGCGCACCGATTTCGCATTGCCCGGCCCCCTGCGCCGCGCCGAGGATTTCGACCGCGCGGTCGTCGGTGACGATCGGCCAGTCGACCAGGTAGATCGGCCGCACCCCGGCGCGCTCGAAATAATTCTGGCAATCGGCAAGGG
>JAFAED010000442.1 GCA_023424275.1 Pseudomonadota bacterium
GGCCTGATGCCGAACCCGAAGCTGGGCACCGTGACCCCGAACGTCGCCGAAGCCGTGAAGGCCGCCAAGGGCGGTCAGATCGAATTCCGCGTCGAAAAGGTCGGCATCATCCACGCCGGCCTCGGCAAGCTGTCGTTCGGCGAGGAAAAGCTCCGCCAGAACTTCGACGCCTTCGTCGATGCGATCGTTAAGGCCAAGCCGTCGGGCGCGAAGGGCAAATATGTCCGCAAGATCGCGCTGTCGTCGTCGATGGGCCCCGGCGTGAAGGTCGACACGGCCGACGTGACCGGCGCCTGATAGGCACCGCAACGATTTAGGGAAGGGCCGGGGGAAACTCCGGCCCTTTTCATTTGGGCGCTTGGGGTCTTCCGGGCCCGACTAGAGAATGCCCTTGAGCAAACCCGCGGGATTGCGGCGCAGCGCGGTCTCTTCATTCGCCATATAATGAAAGATGCCTTTGAGCGCCTGTTCGGTCACCGACCGTGTCAGTCCGTCATGCGTCAATCCGGCCGATGCCATGAGCTGATTGCCTTTCGACAATTGGTCGAGCTGGCGAAAGGCGCCGACATTCTCCAGCGCCGATCCGATCAATGGCGAGACCTTGGTGAAAAGCACGCCGCCCGCACTCGACTGGAGATAGCGGGTCGCACCATCGTTTTTCGTGACCAGACCCGGGGCGTCGGTCCAGCGCAGATTGTCGATCGCGGCCCGAAATACCGGCTTGGCCTCGCCCGCGGCCGCGCTACCGGCGTCGTTCAGGCTTTTGGTCAGGTTGGTGGTGAGACCCAGCTTGTCACCCATGCCGAACAGCTTCGAGGCCAGTTTCCCCTTCGCGCCCGGCAACAGGATGCGGACGGCCGTATCGGCATAAAAGGCGCCAGGCTGCGCCAGCTTGTCGAGCGCCCCGTCGGAGGCGTCGGCGATCAGGCCCTTCACGCCGCTTTTCGGCAGCTTGGCGATTGCCCAGGGCGCGTTTGCGATCAGCAACAGCCCCGCCGCGCCAGTCAGCAGTGCGCGCCGCGCCATCATTGCCTCGTCCGATTCCATGGCGCACCTTCCGCAACATTGCTTCCTGTGCGCAACCTAGCAACAAAGGCCGCCCCTCCCAAGTAAAAGGGGCGGCCTTCGGGGTCAGCAGGGGCCGGGCCGTGACAGCACCGCCTGCGCCCGTTCCTCGGAGCATTCGCGTTTGATGCGTTCGCGTTCGGCCGCGACCTTGGCTTCCCAGTCGTGCCGCGCTCGCACCTTTTCGCGAAGGTCCTCGTCCGCCGCGGTCAGTGCCGCGGTCAGGGCAATGAGGACGAGCAGCGCCGCCGCCGCCGCAACGGTCAGCCCGATCGCAACCCCGGTCAACACAATGCCGGCGGGAATGCCGAAGACCGTGGCGGTTGCCGCCGCAGCAGCGGCATAGGTCGCGATGGCGGCCACCACGAGCGCCAGATGCGTCGCGGTCGCGGCCACGACCTGCCCGCGCACATCGCCGGCAAGGCGAAATGCGGCCTCCTCGTCGCTTTTGGCATTGCAGACATTCTGCCGCGCTTCGTCCCATTTGGCGGCGGCTTCCTCGCATCCGCCCTTGCCGTCGCCCTTGACGGGGCCGTCGATCGTCGGGGGCAGCCCCGAACTGCCGAAGCCGCGGCCGAGTGCCGCGGCGGCGACGACCAGGAAAATCGCCCCGAGAACAAAAATCACAACCATAAAGCCTCCTCGTTTCAATGTGGAACGGCTGCCCCCGGCCTTGGAAAAGGGCCGGCATGGCGCCGAAATGTCCCATCCGGAAACAGGCCGGACGGACGGCGGAGCCCTTTGCGTCCTTCTTGCGCTGCAAACCCTCGAATTGGTTCCGACCTGCATTGCCTAGGCCGCGTGGGACGTGCTTTCTTCCCCCGAACAGGGGGGAAATGGCGCGTGACGCGGGTCACTGCCGAGCTGCCGGAATCCCCTCAAAAGCTGGCGTCGCGATCGAAACTTTCGACGAGGGAGCACAGCCATGCCCATGGAACGGACCGCGATGCGCCCCAGTGGCGCGCTGTCGCATCTGTCGCAACTCGCACGGCTGGGCTTGCCGAGCCGCACCGTCATTCCCGAAATGCTGAAAACGCTGCCGGACCTTGCGCCGAGCCATTTCTGCATGTTCGTCTGGATCGACGCGGCGGGGCGCCCGGCCGATTTCCATCTGCCGTGGATCATCCCGCATGCGATCGAGGCGAACAGCACGCTGCTGACCTGCGACGATATGGAGGTGCCGAGCTTCACCAGCCTCGTACGTGGCGGCCGCCCGTTCGGCTTTGCTGCCGAGGCGTGCCGCAAACCCGAATTTTCCGGCTCCTTCTTTTATAACGAGGTATGCCGGCCCTACGGCGTAGGCCATGGTTTCGACGTCTTCGTGCGCGACGGCCGGACCGTGCGCGGCGCGGTGCTGGCGACGCGCGAGCCCGGGACATCCGGCTATTCGCGGCGCGAGACCGCAGCTTTGATGGCCGCGGCACCCGCTTTTGCCCATGCGCTCGCCGCCGACCGGCTCGACGCGCCGCCGCCCACCTCCTTTTCGGACGATGCCGAACGCGCGGTGCTGACGCTCGACGGCGACGGGCATATCGTCGGTGCGAGCGGGCAGCACGAACAATTGCTGCGCGCGCTGTTCGACCTGCGCTTCGACCGGGGTTTCAGCCGCGATGCGTTTGTCTCCGCAGCTCCCGATTTTTTCGCGCCGCTTATCGCCAAGGCGGCGCGTCAGCCGTCGACCGTCCGGCTGACCCCCTATGGCCGCATCGTCATCCGTCTCTATCCGGTTACCCGGCCGGCGGGCGAGGGGGGCGTCAACCCGCCGGCGCCGGACCCCGATCACTATTATGCGCTGATCGAACGGCAGGTGCCGCTCGCGCTCGACGTCATGAACCGCCTCGCTGCGTTCGACCTGTCGCCGCGCGAACGCGAAGTCGCGCGCCACATGGTCGTCGCCGAAGCGCCGCAACAGATTATGAAGGCGATGGGGATCGGATCGCACACGCTGCACGACTATCGCCGCCGCATCTATCGGCGGATCGGGGTCGGATCGCGCGAGGAACTCACGCAGCGCGTGATGCAATAGGCGGCCGGCGCGTAAATTTTACCGTATTGCAATATTGAATTTATCGACTATCGATATGTTGCGTATCGATAATCGGGAGATTCTTCATGTTGCGGTGGAGCCGGCGGCTGTTGGTCGGGTTGAATATCCTCAACTGGTTTTTCCTCGCCGTCTTCATGATCGTGCTGGTCGCGATGACGATATGGCCCGATCGGCTTGTCGACGCGCTGATCCAGGCGTCGCCGCGCATGGACGCCGCTTATGTGATCGACCTGTTCCGGCTCGTGCTCCTGCTCTGCATCCCGATCGCCTTCGTCGCGCATGCCATCTTCACCCGCCTCGTCGCGATGATCGACAGCGTCGACCGCGCCGAAGTGTTCACGCTGGTCAACGCGCGGCGGCTGCG
>JAFAED010000470.1 GCA_023424275.1 Pseudomonadota bacterium
CGCGGCCCGTCGAGGGGCGCATTCGAGCGGACGATGGGCACGATTTATCCGAGCGGTGCGATGGGTGCCATCCCCAACGAGGCGGAGCGCAGGGTCAGTTCGAGGATCGTCAACGCATCGCTCGCCTTTACGGACGAAGCGACGACGGTCCGCTTCTACGCCAACAATCTGTTCGATGCCCGTCCGGACGTGGAAAAGCTCTTCCTGTTCTTCGTGTCGCGCGGCTCGACTATCCGTCCGAGGACGGTGGGCGTGGAGCTGATACGCAAGTTCTAGTAGTTGCCACCCTTAAGGGTAAGAGCAAGCAAGCGATGAAGACAGGCCCCTCCTTCCTTTGGCGGGGCCTGTCTGCCGATATTTGCGGCGTTCGGGACCGGGCCGCGCGGTGATCGTCTCCGCGGCGCAGCTTCCGGACGCCGACCCGGATGGGCTTCCCTCTATTGCTGGCGCTCACGGGAACCGTGACCATTCCTGACCAAAAGGGCGCGATGCCGGCAGTCGGCCAGCCAAATGGCCGCCCTCTTGCCAAGCGGAGAACACCTGCTTCAGACGCCTCCCCGCTCGCCCACTCGGGCGACCCTTCCGCCCTAGACGGCGGCGGCCAATTCGCTTGCTTGCCTGATCGCGCGTTTCGCATCGAGTTCGGCCGCCTCATAAGCGCCGCCGATCAGCAGGGCGCCCCCTTCATCTCCGCCGAGTTCGTCGAACAGGGTCCTGGCGGGCTCCTGTCCGGCACAGACGATAACGGTGTCGACGTCGAAGAGCCTTGGCTCGCCATTGACGAGTGTATGTAGCCCGGCATCATCGATCTTCAGATATTCCACGCCGGACACCATCTCGACCCCGCGGCGCTGGAGCGTGAGACGATGTGTCCATCCGGTTGTCCGGCCGAGCGTCTTGCCGACCGCACTCGTCTTGCGCTGAAGCAGCGTCACTTCACGGTCGCTGGAAGCGACAAGAGGCTCTACGCCGGTCACGCCGCCCCGTGGATGGTTCTCGAAATCTATACCCCATTCGCGCGCGAAGATCCCTATATCAAGCGAGGCGGAGGTCCCGCTGTGGGTGATGAGCTCCGCGACATCGAAGCCGATGCCCCCCGCCCCGATGATGGCGACCTTCTTGCCGACTTCGGCGCGTCCGCTAATCACGTCGATATAGCCGACCGCCTTGGGATGGTCGTGCCCGGGAAGATCGAGCGCGCGCGCCTGGATGCCCGTCGCGACAACAACCTGGTCGAATCCGCCGTTCGCCAACATTTCGGGATCGACCCGGGTCTGCAGTCTGAGCGTTACGCCGCGGACGTCGATCATCCGGCGAAAATAGCGGAGCGTCTCGTAGAATTCTTCCTTTCCGGGAATGCGCTTTGCGAGATTGAACTGCCCTCCGATCTCGCCTGCAGCGTCGAACAGCGTCACGTCGTGGCCTCTTTCGGCCGCAAGCGTCGAAAAGGCGAGGCCCGCAGGCCCGGCGCCTACGACAGCGATCCGCTTGGCGCGTTTCACCGGTGGATAGGCGAGCTCTGTCTCGCGGCAGGCGCGTGCGTTGACCAGGCACGACGTCATTTGCCCCGTAAAAGTGTGATCGAGGCACGCCTGATTGCAACCGATGCATGTGTTGATCTCGTCCTCGCGGCCATCGTGAGCCTTTTTGACGAGGTCGGGATCGGCAAGCATCGGGCGCGCCATGGAAATGATGTCCGCATCGCCCCGTGCCAGAACGGCCTCCGCGACGTCAGGCATGTTGATCCTGTTGCTCGTGATCAACGGGATGGAGAGATGCTCGCGAAGGCGGCCGGTGACCTGCGCGAAGGCCGCGCGGGGGACCATAGTCGCGATCGTCGGCACGAAGCTTTCGTGCCAGCAGAAATGCGTGCTGATGACGTCGAGTCCCTCCGCCTCGAGGCGTTGCGCAAGTTCGACCACCTCCTCCCAGGCCATGCCGCCCTCAAGCATGTCCATCGCAGCAATCCGGAAGATGAGAAGAAAGTCGGGGCCGACCGCGGCCCTGCAGCGGCGGACGATTTCGCGCGCGAAGCGCATGCGGTTTTCCCAGCTCCCACCCCAGCGATCGGTCCGTTGATTGGTCTTCTCGACAAGAAAAGTGGAGATGAGATAACCGGCCGAACCGATGATTTCGGCGCCATCATATCCGGCTTCACGCGCAAGCGCCGCACAACGGGCAAAAGCGGCGATCTGTTCCTCTATACCGTCCTCGTCGAGTTCGTTCGGCACGTATCGACCAATGCGCGATTTGATGGCCGATGGTGCGACGCAATCGGGGGTGCCGGCGAGCGGACCGCTGTGGAGAATCTGCATGCAAATCTTCACGTCCGGATCCGCCGCATGCACAGCCTCGGTCACCTGCCGGTGCATCGCGACTTCGCAGGGCTCGGAGAGCTTTGCTCCCTTGCCGCCCGACGGATGCGGGGTGATGCCCCCCGTAATGATCATTCCGACGCCGCCGCGTACGCGCTCGACAAAATAGGCCGCCAGCCGTTCGCCCGCGTCGGGAACATCTTCGAGCCCCGTGTGCATCGATCCCATCAGGATCCGGTTCTTGAGGCGGTGTGTTCCGATGTCGAGCGGCGCAAAAATATGCGGATAACGGCTCACGGCAATCCCCTTCCCTCAGTGCGGACCCGACGGCCCTGCATGATACTAAACGCTGTTTAGTGTCTTGCGTACCGAACGGCGTTGAGTATGACAAGCGAAATGGCCGTACCGCTTACTGACGATCAGGTCCGCGAAGTTCGGGCGAGGATCCTGCGCATTGCCGAGCAGCGACTAGCTGCCGACGGCCTCGCCGGCCTTTCCCTGCGCACGATCGCCTCGGAAATGGGGTGGACTGCCGCCTCGCTCTACCGCTATTTTTCGAACAAGGGCGAACTGGTGGCGGGCGCACGCGCCGCCGCCTATACGCGCTTCACGGCGCGCATCGACGCCGCCTATGCGAGTTCGGAGGATCTCTGGGACCGCTCTCGCGCAATCGGTGACGCCTATGTCGCCTTCGCGCGCGACGAACCCGATGCTTATAAGCTGATCTTCGCCTATGAGCAGCCCGACACAGAAAAAACGGGGGAACTTCGTTCGGCCGAGGCAGCGTCACGCCGCACGATGATTAGCTATGCCGAGGACATGGTCGAGGCGGGCCTTCTAGAGGGCGACCCGGTTGTTCTGGGGCATGTCTACTGGGCGTCTCTCCACGGCCTTCTGACGCTGGAGATGGCCGGAAAGCTCAGCACATCTCCCGATTTCGACCTTGTTCGTCACGCCTCGAACCGCCTGATCACGCGCGGTGCGCAGCCAAGACGCTAGGCGGTGCGCGTTAGCGAAACAGGATATCTGCAAATGCGCCGTCTCGACGCGGACGCTAACGTTGTGACCAATGAAGCCGGGGCCTTGATTTCAGTGTTTCAGCATGGCCTGTAGCGCCCTGAGATCGATCTGCTGAAATGCCGAACGCACGCGGCCGCCCAACATTTCATCGCCGCCGCTCCACGCCCGCCGGACCCTGAGACTGATAATCTGGGCGTCGGTTCGAGATGCCCCGGGCGTGAAATATTTCGGATTGTAGCGCACAAGATAAGTTGCCCCCGGCACATCGCATCCACTTCGCGACCATTGTTTGCCGATGCGGCCATTCTCGCATCCAGGTTCCATTCGCTGCGCAGGAGACAGTTTGGAAAGTTCGGACCGAAGAGCGTCGTATTTTTCCTGGATCCGCAGGCGTCTTTTTTCATCAAGGTTGGGATTGTCCGGATTTAAAGACTTCATTGCGCGGCTCAGTAGTTCCTCGCGCGTAAGAAATGCGAAGGGCAGCACACCCGGCTTGTGAATGACGATGATATCCCAGCCCCGATCTTCGAACCGCATGATGCCGCGCTCGGAGGCGATATTCGTTGGCAGATAGTAATAATCGCCATTGGCGACAGGCGGCGAATTGCCCGCCAGAAAATAGAGATTGTTGATGGAGACCTGAATCGTCGGTCCTTCGCCCTCCCCTTCGAACCGGCCTTGCGCGTCCACCTTGCGCTTCAACGGCAGATTGATGCGGCGCAGGATTATCGATCCGGACGCCGCATGGGGATCAGTCGAAGGCATTCCGCTCCCCACACCTGAACTATGGATGCCGCCGTTCAGGGCAACGCCGACGGGGTTTGCAAGATCGGGGGTTGCGAGGATCACTTGCGCCACCGACCTCGCCGTCGCGACCATCGCAGGTACCTCTCTTTGGGGCACACGGGATTTGAAATCATAGGTCAACGCGACCTGTCCCCGCGCGCGTGCGGACTCCATGTCCTGCTGCGCCTGCGCAGGAGGCTGGCAAAGCGTGACCGCCCCGAGCAAAAGGATGGGCAGGCGAAGGTGGCGTGAGGCTGTCATCATCATATTTTTTCCGTGATTGCTGAAAATTGTTCGGCGGAACGAGGACGGGTGCTAAGGGCGGGCGCCGCGACCTCTTGAAGGCAAGCTGCCTCGCTCCGGTGTCTACAGGCCGAGAGCCGGCCTCGGTGGAATGATCCCAAGTCCGTGAGAGACGTAGAGGCTAGCCGCCCACCGCAGGGCAAGCCTCCCGATTATCACTGTCTTCGCTCCCACGAGGGTCCCCCGCGCCGGGCCCGCCGGGACAGTTTTGCTGCTGGATATTCCCGACCGGATGCCTGAGAACAAAGCCTTCCGGCATGGCGTCATCGCCGATCTCGGCCTTCCTGCCCGGACTGTCCGTGCCGACGCCCTGCCCCGGAAGCCCCTGACCGCAGGCGACAAGCATGGCGCCAACGGGAAGGGCCAACGATCCCACTGCGAGAAAGCGACGCGCAATCCTCATATCTCTGCCATCCCTTGGCGAGGCGATGGGGGCGCGGCCCGCCCATAATGGTCGGCCGGGCCGCCCGCACTAAGCAAGGCGTCCTTTGCCACATGGGCCTCGGCATTGATCGCGGCGCATTCGACGGACGGCATAAAAACCTCATGGGAGTGCCTAACTGTATAGCGCGTCCTATACACTAATTTCGCGGGCGGTCTAGGGTCGTTCACCTGCGAATGAGGAAGCGACGTCTTGGGACGGTCGCCAGCGCTATCGGCGAAAAGCTTGCGCACCAGAGAATTTGCTTCAACTTCGCCTGAGATTATTCGCGCGGACAGGACAGTTCGAGAACGGCCGCCTCGAACGCATCGATCGCCTCAAGCTCCGGAAAATGGCCCGCGCGCGGCAAGCGGTGCACCTTCGCGTGAGGCAGATATCTTGTCATGCCGTCCGGGTCGGAGCGACGATGGGTACGATCGGCTTCGCCGAACAGGATCACGCCGGCGCACTCGGCTGTCGGAGGCGACCAGCCGTCATCCGGCAGCCAGGTTTGACAGACTGTCGCGAGGGAATTGGAGCAACCGCAGTCGATCGACCATCGCGCGATTTGCTGCCACGGCTCCAAATCAAGATCCGGCCCCGCCACCGCGCGATACCAGCCGTCGACGGCCATGCGGTGGCGGTTCTCGGCCCGTGCCCAGGCCATTTGACCAACCATCGGGGTCCTCAAAAAACCGGCGGGATCAACCGCGCGCTCGATCCAGCGCCTGAAGCCCGGCACATCCGTCGCCTGGCCTGCGATCACGCCGCATGCTCGCTCTGGCCGCGCGGCGGCAATCGCAATGGCAACATAAGCCTGGATGCAAGACCCGGTGACAATGAACGCGTTCGGTACAAGTTGGTCGATGGCGTGGAGCAGCGCTGCCACGGCACCGTCGAAAGTCAGTGCATCCGCCCGGTTCGCCCAGGAGAAGCCGAAGCCCGGCACATCGATGGCAACAACGGCAAATCGGGACGCGAGCCGCTCGAATGCGAGATCATGCTGCTCGATCGTGTTCGGACCATCGGGCAATATAATCACTGTCGGTCCGGGTCCAAGCTGGACGCGCACACGCAATCGAGCGCCGTCGACATCGAGGAAACTCATGCCCGGCCTCGTAATGGCCTCGGCCTCCATCTCTTCTCGATCGCGGGGTGCGAATAAATCCGTGTCGAGCCACGCGGCGTCATTCAGCATCGAGACCTCTCCTTGATATCCCATTTTGATAGATAGAAACGGTGCGAGCTCGTCGCGCGCTCAAATCCACCAATCGACTCTCACTATCAGCAGACGAATTGCATCAAATCCGGACTAGCCGCTCAGGAAAGCCACCGTGCCAAAAGAAGTGATCGCCGGGCGGCCACTTGCGCAATGGCGCGGCGCCTGCGGGCGGCGCGTGCCGCCGGACTGTTGCGACGACAGGAACAGCCATGCCGGCCGCGGCAAAGCAAACTGCCCGATGCGCGAACAGGCGCATCCTGAAGATTATCGTAAACCATATAGCCGCCACTATACAGATTAAACTTTTCTGTCGACCGGGAAAAATACCCCCTCCGGAATTCGCGGCCCACCGGGCCTGCAAGCGGGAGAAACGCACAGCTGTACCGATGGCGGCCCAGCGTGCGGCCACAGTAAAATCTTGGAAAACTGATCTCCGGCCGACCGGATCGAGGAGTTCGCAGTCTCCAGCGAAAGACTGCCGGACCAGCTTTGCTGAGCGGCGCAGCGGCTGGGCCAGCGCCGTGAGCGGCCGCCTCGGACGTCCGGCCCATCGGTTCGGGATCGAGCGGGCCGCCTTTTTCGACGTTTAAATCTTCCAGCCCGTCCATTGGCACAAGCCATAGCCCATGACCTTCTCAAGGTCGCTGCCGCGGAGCCAGCGGAGATGTTCGGTGAACATCTGAGCGCATTGGCGCCAGTCGAGAGACATACGTGTGATGTTTGTTCCCCAGAAAAAGCGGCTCGCGCCATAGGCGTGGAATAGCGCCTCTAAAGCCGTATGAATGCTGTAGTGGGGATAGGGGTCGGTGGCGATGCCCGGCACCGCAGTGGCCTTAATCGCCACATTGTCACGGGCCGCGAGACAGACGAGTTGCGGGAGATGTTCTAGGGCTGCCGTGCCCTTGTCGAAGGGGCTTATGGCCAGATGGTCGATCATGAACCGGACTGACGGGAAATCGATCGCCAGCCGGCCGATTTGCCCCAGGGCATCGGAGGGCAACATGAGCGCCACGGGAGCTGCGCGCCGGTCGGCAACTTCCCATATCCAGTCGAACCGACCTTCCGCCAGAGCCATCACATCGTCGGGGCGCATGATGACGAAGCGCAACCCGAGGACGTCCTCGCGATCAAGGAACGCCTCGAGAAATTCTCTGTCAGGCTTCATCGCGAGATCGAACCAGCCCATCGTGGCGAAACGATCCGGAAAGGCGCGCGCTGCCGTGAGCGCATATTCATTGGAGCCCGAATCCCAGATCGCTGGACAATTGATTGCCCGATCGATGCCGGCAGCATCCATCAGAGCGATCGCTTCGTCCGCAAGCAGCGCCTTCTGGCGATGATGCGGCGGCGCCTGGTCATTCGTCCAGAGGTGAATCTGCGCATCTGCAATCAGCATGGAAGACAGGACTTCTCGACATAGGCGACAGAAAGACCGGGCAGGCCTCCGATGCTCGCCTCAAGCCAGTCTTCCAACTGGACGGGCCCAAGGCCTGCGCGCGTTCCCGTCAGGATGAGGTCGCCGCGGCGGACGGT
>JAFAED010000473.1 GCA_023424275.1 Pseudomonadota bacterium
GGAAGCGATGGGCGAACGCTGGTCGTTCATGATCCTTCGCGCGGCCTTTAACGGCGTCCATCATTTCGAGGAATTTCAGCAGGAGCTGAACATCGCGCGCAACATCCTGTCGAACCGGCTGTCGCGGCTGGTCGATCACGGCATCATGGCGCGCGAAGTGATGGCCGAGGACCGGCGCAAGGTCCGCTATCAGCTGACCGAAAAGGGCATCGAACTGTTGCCGGCGATGATCGCGCTTCGCCAATGGGGCGAAAAATGGGGTGCGGGCGTCCCCTCGACCCCCGTGCTTGTCGATGCACGCGACGAACAGCCGATCGGCCCCGTGACCCTGACCGCGCACGACGGCCGCGTGATCGGGTATAAGGAACTGCTCTGGAAACATCGCGCCGAATTGCAGCCGCTCGGGCAGGCGCGGGTGCGCGGCGAAGGCGCGATGGCGCCGGTCGCGGCCGAATGATCGGTCGCTCCGGCTTCCGGCATCGCCCCCGCGGTCGCTGACCATCTCCATCGCACGGACTCCCATGCCGCTTTTCCGCCTGTCTTCGCCGGGGCCCTTTTTCGACAACAAGGTCCGGGCTTTCTGGAATTTGCAACTGCTCGGCTGGGCTGCATGGCTCGGGCTGCGCGGCGTGTCGGGGCTCGCCAACGGACAAGCGTTCACCTTCCTGATCCCGCAGACGATTTCCGCGATCACGGGCTTCTCGCTGACGTTGATCCTGTCGGTCTGCTACCGCGCGCTCATCAATCGCCGGCCGCTGTTGATGTGGGGCGTCAGCTTCGGCCTCGCAGGCGTCGCGACGGCCTTGTGGGCGTTTATCGATGCATGGGTTGCGCAAATCCAGAACCCGGCGAGCGAGGCGGGTTTCACCAGCCTGCTGCTCGGCGCCATGTATATCGACGCGACGTCGCTTGCGGCCTGGTCGGCGCTCTATTTCGCGATCAACTATTTCCTCCAGCTCGAGGAGCAGAATGACCGCGTTCTGCGGCTCGAGGCGCAGGCGGCGTCGGCGCAGCTTGCGATGCTGCGTTACCAGCTCAACCCCCATTTCCTGTTCAATACGCTCAACAGCATCTCGACGCTCGTGCTGCTGAAGCAGGCCGAGCCCGCGAATGCGATGCTGTCGCGCCTGTCGGCCTTCCTCCGGTACACGCTTGCGAACGAGCCGACGGCACAGGTGACGCTGGCGCAGGAGATCGAGACGCTGAAACTCTATCTCGATATCGAAAAGATGCGTTTCGAGGAAAGATTGCGTCCCCATTTCGCGATCGACCCTGCGGTATCGCGCGCGCGTTTGCCCTCGCTTTTGCTCCAGCCGCTCATCGAAAATGCGATCAAATATGCGGTGACTCCGCAGGAAGACGGCGCCGATATCACGATTTCCGCACAACTGGCCGGTCAAAATGTTCGCATCACCGTGTCCGACACCGGCGCGGGATTGTCAGGGGAAACCACGGACCCCACGACTGGCTTTGCAACGGAATCGACCGGTGTGGGTTTAGCCAACATCAGGGACCGGTTGGCGCAGGCTTTCGGCGACCAGCACCGGTTCGACGCCCATGTGGGCGCTGAGGGCGGGTTCACGGTGGTAATCGAGTTTCCGTTCCAGCCCGATGGGCAAATGACGATTGGAACCGAGAGAACATGACGATCAGAACCATCCTGGTGGATGATGAAAAACTGGCCACCCAAGGCCTGCAACTGCGGCTTGAACCGCATTCGGATGTCGAAGTCGTCGACACCGCCCAAAATGGCCGCGAAGCCATTCGCAAGATCAAGACGCACAAACCCGACCTTGTCTTTCTCGACATCCAGATGCCGGGCTTCGACGGCTTTTCGGTGATCCAGGGTCTGATGGAGGTCGAACCGCCGCTGGTGGTATTCGTCACCGCCTATTCGGATCATGCCATCCGCGCCTTCGAGGCGCAGGCCGTCGATTATCTGGTGAAACCGGTGGAGCCCGAGCGGCTCGCGGACGCGCTCGACCGCGTGCGCCAGCGGCTCGCCGAAAAGCGCGGTGCGGCCGAAGTCGAGCGGCTCAAGACCGTGCTCGCCGAAGTCGCGCCCGAAGCCGTCGAGGATTATGACGCCGAAGTCGCGCCCGACGCCCATGCCGCCGACCGCTATGAAAAGATGATCAACATCAAGGATCGCGGCCAGATCTTCCGTGTCGACGTCGACAGCATCGAACGCATCGACGCCGCCGGCGACTATATGTGCATCTATACCGCCGACAATTCGCTCATCCTGCGCGAAACGATGAAGGATCTGGAAAAGCGCCTCGACCCGCGCAACTTCCAGCGCGTGCATCGCTCGACGATCGTGAATCTCAGCCAGGTGAAGCAGGTCAAGCCGCACACCAATGGCGAATGCTTCCTCGTGCTCGGATCGGGCGCGCAGGTGAAGGTCAGCCGAAGCTATCGCGACGTCGTCGCGCGCTTCGTGCATTAAGCAACCGTCGCCCCCGCGAAGGCGGGGGCCGCTATCGGCCTAGCGCTAGGCTCCCAGCGGCCCCCGCCTTCGCGGGGGCGACGTGTTTCTAAAGCTGGTGCCCCGTGCGATCGCGCTTGGTCGCGAGATATTGCTCGTTATATTTGTTCGTCGGCAGCGCGAGCGGGATGCGCTCGACGACCTCGACGCCCTCCTTTTCAAGCCTGGCGACCTTTTCGGGGTTGTTGGTCATCAGCCGGATGCGCGGAATGTTCAGCAGGTCGAGCATCCGCCCGGCAATCGCGAAGTCGCGTGCCTCGACCGGAAAGCCGAGCCGCAGATTGGCGTCGACCGTATCATAACCCTGATCCTGCAATGCATAGGCGCGCAGCTTGTTGACCAGGCCGATGCCGCGCCCCTCCTGCCGCAGGTACAGCAGCACTCCCCATGGCGCGTCGGCCATGGCGTGTAGCGCCGCGTGGAGCTGCGGCCCGCAATCGCATTTCAGGCTGCCGAGCACGTCGCCAG
>JAFAED010000531.1 GCA_023424275.1 Pseudomonadota bacterium
CCTCTGGACGCCCTGGACCTTCACGGGCGCGGCGCGCCGGATATCCTCGGATCAAGCCGTTGCCGCACTTCGCGACAGCGTCTGCTCGAGCATCGCCGCTATCGGAAGCGGGTTCGACAATATCGTCGTGGGCATATCGGGCGGCCTTGATTCCTCGGTCGTCTGCGCGGCGCTTGCCGCCGCGGGACAGCGCTTCACGGCGCTGACGATGTACACCGACGATCCGAGCGGCGACGAACGCGCCTATGCGCGCCTGGTCGCGACCAGGACCAACGCGCCGTTGCTCGAACATCGGTACGATGTTGAGCAGATCGATCTGTCGCAGTCGGGGTCCACGCACTTGCCGCGCCCTGTCGGCAGGCAGTTCATGCAGGAGATCGAGCGCGCTTATCGTGCGGAGGTGGGGGCGCACGGCTTCGATGCCATCTTCACCGGTAACGGCGGAGACAATGTCTTTTGCTACCTGCATTCAGCCGCGCCCATTGTCGATCGGTTGCGCAATGCCCGCGAGCGCGGCGGCGTTGCCCGCACCTTGGTCGATATGTGCCGGGTCACACAATGCGATCTCGCGACGATGCTGCGCGCGACCATGTCCTTGCTTGTTCGGCGGTTGCCACGGGGACCCTGCCCCGACACGCGCTTGATCAACGCCGATCGGCAGGGGACGGAGTGGACTCCGGTGCTGACGCCCTACCTCGAAAAAGGCGTCGGTTGTCGCGACAAAACTGCCCGCCTCCCCGGAAAACGCGCCCACATCGACTTGATCGTGCGGATCCAGAACCATGTCGAGGGATATGATCGAGGCATCCTTCCTCCCGCCATTCCGGTACTGCTCGCCCAGCCGATCGTCGAAACCTGCCTCCGTATTCCGACGTGGGACTGGTGCCGTGGCGGGATCAACCGCGCGATCGCGCGCGAGGCGTTCAGCGCCGCGCTGCCCGCGCCGGTCATCGCGCGGCGCGCCAAATCCGGACCCGAAAGCCTGACCGCGGAGGTCTTCGAACTCGGACGCCCGGTGCTTCGCGACCTCCTGCTCGGCGGCGCGCTGCGCGACGCCCGGATCATCGATGCGGCTGCAGTGGAGGCGGCGCTCGATGATCCGGCAGTTACGCGTAGCCAGCTGCTGTACCGGCTGCTCGAACTCACCGAGGCCGAAGCCTGGGTGCGGTCATGGAATGGGCGCGGATATGCCGGCGCATGACACCGACCGCGGCGCGCCCGGCATCGCGAGCCACCGCTCATATTGCGCGGCCTTTGCCGCGTCGCAGTCGCGCTCCGCTTTCAGCCAGAAGGCGAACCAGTCGACGACGCGGTCGTACATGGCAAGCCGGTGCTGCGGCTGGAATTTGACGTGCGGCTCATTGTCGAAAATGTGCAGTTCCATCACCTTGCCCAGGCGCCGGAAGGCTGCGAGCACGTCGAGGCCCAGAAGATATTCGCCGCTCTGGACAAGGATGGGCGCGTCGATCTGTTCAGCATTCTGCATCAGCGAGAGCGGCGCCCAATAATCTTCCTTCTCGTAAGAATAGAGCGGCTGACCCATCTCGCGCAGAAACGTCTCATAGTCGATTCCGCCGTTCATCGCGATTGCGACCTTGTCTTCGCAGCAGATGCCGAGCGCGGCGACCTTGAACAGTCGGCTGTTGATCAGCGCCCATTGTGTAGCGCTCGTCCCTTCGCTGAAGCCGCTGATGCCGAGCCTGTCAGGATCGATCCGGCCGGTCGCCACCGCTCCCGCTATGGCTTCCTCGATCGCGGACTGGACGTTCCGGCGGTCGAACCAATTACGGCGGACGAGCTTGCGATATTCCAGTTCAGTCTTTGCTTCCTCTGTCCCCGGAGCGCCGAAGGGCCGCTCGAAGCTCAGGACGGCAATGCCGCGTCCGGCAAGGACATGGACCGGCACCTCGTCGCCGGTCCCGCCGCGCAGGAATCCCTCGCTATTATATTGCACGACGACGAGCGGATGCGTGTCGCCATGTTTCGAGCCTGGCGGCAGGACGAGGTCGGCGAAGGCCTCGGTCCCGAACGCGGTGGTGTAGCGCAGGCGGCGCACCTCGCCGAGCTGGAGCGTTGCAAATTGCGGATTGGGATCGAAGACGGTTCGCTCCTTGCCCGTCGAAAGATTGATCGCGACGATGCGTCGCGGCCTGCGCGATCCCTCGCGCGCGCAAATCAGGTCGCTTTCATGCAGTTCGCATCCGACCAGCACATCCTCGGTCGACAGCAGCTCGCGCGGGCGCGGTTCGCCCATATGCCACTGAAAGACCGATGTCCGAGATTTCGCCCAGCCTTGCCGCGCGAGAAAGAAGATCGTCGCGCCATCATCCGACCATCCCAACCTGCGGATGGTCGAGCAGATGTCGTCATCGCAAAGGCTGCTGGTGCCATCGCGCCATCTCACGACGAGCTTCTTGGGGCTGAGGAGCTTGTCGGGCGACTTGGCTTCGGTCCAGGCTTGGTTGCCGGATTTGCCGACGGCGAAAAAGCCCGCCTGAGCCGGTTTGCCCGGAGCTGCTTCGGGATCGACCCGCGCGATCTCATCCGGGTGGGCGGGGCGGCGCAGCCCGGTGCGGGCATCGACATGGAAATATTTCATCGGGAATGACCCCCGAACCTGCGGTCGGTTCGAGACGAACGGCGCTATCCGTCCGTCATAGAGCCATCCCTTGCGGCCTTCGGCGTCGATCTTGGCCTTTTCGGCGGCGATCGCGGGCCGTCCGGCCACGATGAAGCCGCGGCCATCGGCGGCCCAGGCGAAATTTTCGGGTCGGAAGTCGAGGTTGGTGGCCTGGATCGCCGCACCGCCCGAAGCCGCCGCTGTCCAGATCTGGACGTGGCCGTCGATCTGTTTGGCGTAGGCAACCATTCCACCGTCGGGCGACCAGCGCGGCGAGATCACATCGGCAACACCCGCTTCGACCGCGGCGAATTGTCGCACCGGTGTGAGCATCCGGATAAATTCGCCGCCGCGGTCGATCTCGCGGGCCGCGCCGGGGTGCTGCAGTGACGCAACCAGCAAGCGCTGGCAGTAGCTGTTCGTTTCCGGGTTGGCGCGGCGCACGACGAAGGCAATCGAGCTGCCGTCGGGCGAGACGCCGAACGGCGAACTTGGGAGATCATGCGGGCTTGCCTGCCCGATGTCGGCGATGGTGGCGAGGTCGCGCACGCCGACCGGTCGCCCGGTCTCGCCGCGCGGCTCGTCGCCGGCAAACGCGGCGCAGGGATCTGATGCAAGGGGAGCCTGCGCCGCGAGCGCCGCGGACATGGTGACAGCGAGCACTACCATGTCCGCGAAACCTTCAGCCCAAGGAAGCGACCGATCGGCGAATAGTTGGTCGAGTCATAGGGCGTATCGCTTGACCCGTTGATTCCGATGGCCGGCGGCCGGTCATTGAGCAGATTATTGACGACGAGCGTGAGGTCGAACGCCGAAGCGCGACCGGGCTCGGCGCCGACCGCGATCTGCGCGCTGAGATCGAGCGTGAGCGCCGACGGCAAGATCGCAGGGGTGGCGAACCGCCGGTCGACGAGCTTGCCGGTATAATTGCCAAAGGCCGAAATGGTGTAGCCGGGGCCTTGCCATGACACGCCGGCCCGGCCACGCCAGTGCGGAGGGTTGAAAACCGTTCCCGCAAGCTGGCTGCTTGGCAGCGCGTCGGCCAGCTGTTGCTCGCTTTTAAGATATGTCAGCGATCCGCTGACATCGAGACGCCGGTCGCTATCGACTTCGACGCGGTACGAAGCTCCGAGATCGACGCCTTCGATATTCTGCCGCGCGATGTTGCGGTTGCGATTGTCGACGAGCGCTGCGACCGCCGCCGGATCATAGGCTTCGTCGGTAAAGTTGGTGAGGCCGGAAAGCGCGCCTTCGATGAGATCGGTAAGCAGCTCTGCCGATGGATCGCGGTCGATCAGCGTTGCATATCCGGGGTCGCTGAACGCCGAGGCAATCGAACCGGGAACAGGCTGGGCGACGCGGTCGCGATAACGAACGTTGAAATAGCTGGCCCAGAGCCGGAGCGCGGGCGTTGGCTCGAACGTGACGCCCGCCGACCAGCTTCGTGCGCGTTCGGGCCGCAGCGACGGATTGCCGCCGCTCGCGTACAATATCGTGCCCGACGGCGCGGCGCCATAGTTGCTCGCCGGCAGCAGATAGGTCTCATAACCGACATATTGCTGGTACAGCGTGGGCGCCTTGAACGACCGTCCCCACGAAGATCTGATCGTGATATTGTGGACAGGTTCGTAGACCAGCCCGAGCTTCGGTGTCGTGACGCGGCCCATGCCGGGATAGTCTTCGTATCGGAGGGCCGCGGTGAGCGTCAGCCGGTTGACGAAAGCAAACTGCTGCGCCTGGCCGACGATCGGGACATTCGCTTCGCCGTAGAAAAAATGGCTGTCGCGGTTAACGTCGAAATCCCCGACCAAAACCCCATCACGGACCTGTGAATAGTTTAGCTTGTTCGAACGATACCCGCCGCCGAACCCGACGCGGACATCGCCGCCAGGAAGCGCGAACAGCGATCCGTCGAACAGGAGCTCCGCGTTGAGTGCGCTGTTGCAGAAGCAGCCCGTCGTCAAGGTGCGCGGCCCCTCGGTCGGCTCGAACGCGCTATGGTAGCGGCTGTTGCTCTTGCCATAGACGATCGAGGCGCGCGCCTGCCAGTCGCCGCCCAGTTCGATCGCGAGTTCGGGCGCGATGCTGAAACTCCGCGCGGTTGGCGAGAAGACCAGGCGCTGCCAGCCTGCGGCGGTGAGGTTGCCGCCGATCGTCCGCGAACGACGGTCGCTGAAAACAATGTCGATATCGAATTCGACGCCCGCGCCGAGTGTCTGGCGACCACTCAATATGGCGCTGTGCTGGCGGATCGCGGGATAAAGACTGTTACCTTGCGGCAGTGACCCGGCGAAGTCGCGCTGCCGGGCGGCGATAGCGGTGTTTTTCGCGAACTGGTAGGCCAGCATAACATGGCCGTTCGACCAGCCCGTGCCGGCAACCGCATCCGCGCCTTGCTGGAAAATCCCGCCCGACGAGGCCGCTCCGAGGCGGGCCGTCGTCGTGAGGCCCTCGAAGTCGCGGCGCAAAATGATGTTGGCGACACCCGCGACCGCATCCGAGCCATATTGAGCCGAGGCGCCGTCCGGGACGATTTCGAGCCGTTCGACCGCCGCAACGGGAATCGCCGAGATGTCGATCCCGGCAAACGCGCCGCCATAAGGGAGGCGGTGGCCATTGAGCAGCGTGAGCGTCGCATCGGGGCCAAGGCCGCGAAGGTTGAGCTGCGAAGAGGAATCGAGGTTGCCGTTGGCCAAGCCGCCCCCGGTTCCGATGCCCGGATTCTGGCCGCCACTGAAATTTAGCGGAATGCTGCGGGCTACCTCGCCGAGGTCGTTCTGACCCGCCTTTTCGATCGCGTCGCGGTCGACGGTGATGACCGGCGAGGCAATCTGGGCGCCGCGAATATGCGTGCCGGTCACGACGATCGGCTCATCTAAGGCGTCGTCCGGCGCGGAGGGCGCGGCATCGCCGATGACGTTCGAACCGGGGCCAGCATCGCTCTTCAACGGCGTTTTTTGCAAGAATGGTGCAACCGGCTCCCCGAGGCCGGCCACGCCTTTTGGCGGCGGCGCGCTGCGATCGGCAAGACCGGGGGGCGACACATCGCGTTTGACGTCCGCGCGCTTGGCGATCTGGAGGAGCGCATCGCGGGGGTTCTGCGCCGCTTGATCGAGACGCGAACCTGTCTCGAGCGTGGGCGGCACCGCGTATGCAGGCCCTGCTAATATGGCTGTGCTGCCGGCCAACGAGAGTATGGCGCGTCTCTTCAAAGTCATCATCAGGTCTCTCCCTCTGTCTGGGCCGCGCATTCGGCGCACGGCCTTCGGGGAGGGAAGATGCTGTTTTGCGAAGGACCTTAGTTGCAGTGGAAACTTTTCTTGGCGACGATGAAGCGCCCGGCGGGCCGCGCCAATTCCGCTCTGTTCGCCGGACGCGAAAGAAAG
>JAFAED010000546.1 GCA_023424275.1 Pseudomonadota bacterium
CCGATTTGGACGCGGTGTAGCTCGGCACGCGGATGCCACCCTGAAAGGTGAGCATCGAGGCGATATTGATGATCTTGCCCGAACCGCGCGCGATCATATGCCGCCCCGCCGCCTGACAGAGAAAGAAAAGCGTTTTCAAATTTGTGTCCATCACCGCGTCCCAGTCGGCTTCGGTAAAGTCGACCGCGTCGGCGCGGCGAATGATGCCGGCGTTGTTGACGAGGATGTCGATGCGACCATATTCGCCCAGCACCGCATCGACGAGCGGCTGGACTGCGCCGACGCTCGACAGGTCGGCAGCGAAATTTTCGCCCCTGCGCCCCAGCCCGCGCACCTTGCCGACGGTTTCGTCGGCGGGCGAGCGGCCTGCGGCCGCGATATCGGCGCCCGCTTCGGCGAGCGCGATCGCAATCCCCTGCCCGATGCCCGTATTGGCGCCGGTAACCAGCGCGACTTTGCCTGTCAGGTCGAACAATTGCATCGTTCGTTTATCCTCTCGTCACCCCGGAGCTGATCCGGGGTCCATGACCCCATGCGAAGCGCTTCGCCAAATGGATCCCGGATCCAGTCCGGGACGACGAAGGCGGTAATGACAGGTTATTTCAACTGACAGATGTCGAGGACGTTCATGTCGGTATAGTCGAGATTCTCGCCGCCCATCGCCCAGATGAAGGCATATTTCTTTGTCCCCGACCCCATGTGGATCGACCAGGGCGGGCTGATCACGGCCTCTTCGTTCGCGATCACGATGTGCCGCATGCTGTCGGGTTCGCCCATATAATGGAAGATGCGGTCATTCTCTTCGGGCAGGTCGAAATAGAGGTAGATTTCGCTGCGCCGGTCGTGAAGGTGCGGCGGCATCGTGTTCCAGACGCTGCCTTCCTCGAGCACGGTCAGGCCGAGCAGCAATTGCGCGCTTTCGCAGACGCCGGGAATGACGAGCTGGTAGATCGTCCGCTGGTTCGAATTGGCAAGGTCGCCGCGCGCCAGCGGATTCGCCTGATCGAGCGTGATATGCTTGATCGGACAGGCCTTGTGCGCGGGAAGCGAGGCGAGATAGAACCGCGCACCGTCGCCTTCGAAGCCGACGTCCTTCGACCCCATCGGGATATAAAGGCATTCCTTGTTCTTCATTTCGAAGCGCTGGCCGTCGACGGTGATCGCGCCGGCGGTGCCGATATTGACTGCCGCCATTTCGCGCCGTTCGAGGAAGGGGTGGCCCGCCGCCGACGCGGGAACGCTCTGCTCGGGAAGCTTCAGCACTCCGCCCTTCGGCACGGCGCCGCCGATCACGAATCGCTCGTTATGCGAATAGTTGAGGTTGACCTTGCCATCCTCGAACATGCCGCCGACCAGATAGCGGTCGCGTAGCGCATCATTGTCGACACACTCCATCATGTCGGGATGGGTGGCATGATAGGTCTTCGCAAACATGTAATTATCCTCGCCCGGAAATGATCGTGATCGCCGTGCTACCGATAAAGGTAACCGGTGTCAATGTGCCGGACACGCGTCGCTTGATCCTCGGATCCCCGGCGGGAGCCGGGCCGGGGCGGATCCGCAAATTTGTGCCGTTTTGTCGCAAGGGCCGGCAAAATTGTCGTAATTTGTCGCAACCGCCCTATTGCGCTTGCAAGCGGCTTTCCGATGGGTTGAATAGGCCCAAATTCCCTCGCCCCTCGGCGAACCGAGACGGATATCATCGACTATGACCGAAAACAGGCTGCCGCTCCTCGCCGGGGTCTTGTGCGCCATGGCTTTGTCGCTGGGCGCATGCAGCAGCGAGAATGAGGACGGCGGCCGCAATCGCGGAGCGCCCGAAGTCGGTTATGTCAGCGTCGCGGTGCAGGCTGTGCCGGTGACGACATCGCTCGGCGGGCGCACCGTCGCGTTCGAAACGAGCGAAGTGCGCCCGCAAGTCAATGGCCTGATCCGTCGGCGCCTGTTTACCGAGGGGGGGTTCGTCCGCGCCGGACAGCCGCTCTACCAGATCGACGCGAGTCTCTATCAGGCCGGGGTCGATCAGGCCGCCGCCAATCTCGCCAGCGCGCGCGCAAGCGCACAGGCCGCCGAGGAGCGTGCGCGCCGCCTCGAACCGCTCGCCAAGATGCAGGCGGTCGCCGAGCAGGATTATACCGACGCGCTGGCGCAGGCGCGGATGGCGCGCGCCGCCGTCGCGCAGAACAGCGCCGCGCTCGAAACCGCACGGATCAACCTGCGCTATGCGACGATCACCGCGCCGATCGGCGGGCGGATCGGGCGCAGCCTCGCGACCCCCGGCGCGCTCGTCAGCGCGAGCCAGTCGGAACCGCTGGCGGTCATCCAGCAGACCGATCCGATGTATGTCGACATGCAGCAGTCGAGCGCCGACCTGACCACGCTGCGCGCCGCGCTCGAAAGCGGCGGCGTGGCCGAGGGCAGCACGACGGTGCGGCTGCGGCTCGAGGATGGCAGCGCCTATGGCTTTGCCGGCACGGTCCAGTTTTCGGATATCACGGTGAGCGAGGCGACGGGCACCGTCACGCTACGCGCGCGTTTTCCCAATCCCAAAGGCACATTGCTGCCCGGCATGTTCGTGACCGCGCTGTTCGACCAGGCGGTCAACCCTGCGGCGATCCTGGTTCCGCAGCCCGCCGTGCAACGCGATTTCGACGGGTCCGCGTTCGTCTATCTGGTCGGCAAGGACAATAAGGTGGTGCGGCGCAAGGTCACCGCCAACCGCACGATCGGCGCCAATTGGGTGATCACCGACGGGCTGAAATCGGGCGAGCGCGTCATCACGCAGGGCATCGGAAATGTGAAACAGGGCGCGGCGATCCGGCCGGTTCCGGCGAACAGTCCGCAGCGGGTGGGGGCACCCGCAGGCAAAAGCGCGGCGGGCGCAGCAAAGGATAAATAAGGGCCCATGTCGCGCCTTTTCATCAACCGCCCCATCTTTGCCTGGGTGCTGGCGATCATCGTCATGCTGGGCGGCGTCGGCGCACTGTTCGCGCTGCCGATCGAACAATATCCCGATATCGCACCGGCCCAGGTCAATATCCGCGCGACCTATCCCGGCGCATCGGCCGAAACGATCGAGAACAGCGTCACGCAGGTGCTCGAACAACAGCTGACCGGGATCGACGGCCTGCTTTATTTCAGTTCGCAGTCGAGCTCGCGCGGGCAGGCGAACATCACGGCGATCTTTGCCAAGGGGACCGACCCCGACATCGCGCAGGTGCAGGTCCAGAACAAGATCCAGTCGGCGCTGTCGCGCCTGCCCGCGCAGGTGCAGAGCCAGGGCATCCGCGTCACCAAATCCAATTCGGACACGCTGCTGCTCGTCGGCGTCTATGACGAGACCGACACGCGGTCGTTCCAGGACGTGTCCGATTTTCTTTCGTCGAACATCCAGGATCCGCTGTCGCGCGTCGAAGGGGTGGGCGAGGTCAACGTATTCGGCGCGCCGCATGCGATGCGTATCTGGCTCAATCCGCAGCGTCTCGCCGCCGTCTCGCTGATGCCGAGCGACGTGATTTCGGCGATCACGGCGCAGAACAGCGAAGTCGCGGCGGGCGAGGTCGGCGGCCTGCCGGCACCACAGGGCCAGATGCTCAACGCGACGGTGACCGCGCAGTCGCGCATGCAAACCCCCGAGCAGTTCGAAAATATCGTGCTCAAGACGCTGCCCGACGGGTCGAGCGTACGGATCAAGGATATCGCGCGCGTCGAGCTCGGCGCCGAAAGCTATAGCACGGTCGTCCGGATCAACGGCCATCCCGGCGCGGGCATGTCGATTTCGCTGTCGCCGGGGTCCGACGCGCTCGAAACCGCCGACCGCGTCAAGGCGCGCATGGAGGAACTCGCCGCCGACTTCCCCGACGGCCTGACCTACAGCTATGCCAACGACGCCACCGCTTTCATCAAATTGTCGGTAAGCGAAGTGCAAAAATCGCTGTTCGAGGCGATCCTGCTCGTCATCCTCGTGATGTTCGTCTTCCTGCAAAGCTGGCGCGCGGTGATCATCCCGGCGATCGCCGTCCCCGTCGTCCTGCTCGGGACGTTCGGCATTTTCTATATCGCGGGGTTCAGCATCAACACGATGACGCTGTTCGGGCTGACGCTCGCGATCGGCCTGCTGGTCGACGACGCGATCGTCGTGGTCGAGAATGTCGAGCGATTGATGGAAGAAAATCCCGGCATGTCGGCGCGCGAGGCGACGATCCAGTCGATGCAGGAATTGCAGGTCGCGCTGATCGCGATCGCGATGGTCCTGTCGGCGGTGTTCCTGCCGATGGCCTTTTTCGGCGGCTCGACGGGCGTCATCTATCGCCAGTTTTCGGTCACGATCGTATCGGCCATGGCGCTGTCGGTGCTCGTCGCATTGATCCTCAGCCCCGCGCTGACATCGAGCCTGCTCAAGCCCAAGAAGCATGGCGACGAAGCCGCCGCAGACAGCCGTTTACCGCGCCTTCGGGCAGGACTCGAACGCGCGAAGAACGGCTTCAACACGCGGTTCGACGACATGGTGAATCGCTATGTCGGCAGCGTCACCGCCGTCGTCGATCGCAAATGGCTTTTCCTCGGACTCTACGCGATCATCCTCGTGCTGCTCGCCGTGCTGTTCCTGCGGCTGCCAAGCGGTTTCCTGCCCGGTGAGGATCAGGGACGTGTGCAGGTGCAGTTCCGCCTGCCCGCCGGCGCGACGCAGGGACGAACGCTGGAAGTACGCGACGCGGTCGAAAAATTTTTCCTGACACATGAAAAAGCGAACACGCAAGCGCTGTTCCTCGTCGCCGGCGGCGGGGGCGGGGGCGGCGCGGTCGGCCAGAACACCGGCCAGGGCTTCGTCAACCTCACCCATTGGGACGACCGGCAGGGCAAGGAAAATACCGCCGATGCGATCGTCGAACGCGCGCGCAAGGCATTCGGCGGTCTGCGCGATGCGCAGGTGTTCGCCCTCGTACCCGGCGCGGTCCGCGGCCTTGGCGACTCGTCGGGCTTTACGATGCAGCTCCAGAATCGCGGCGGGATGAACCGCGAACAATTCGTCGCCGCGCGCGACCGGCTGCTCGCGATGGC
>JAFAED010000552.1 GCA_023424275.1 Pseudomonadota bacterium
CATTGACAGCGCGGTGCGGCTTCGCCATTGCGCCCCTCTCTCGCGCCGGCTCGCCCCTTTCGGGGGCCGAGATGCCGGCGAACCTGTGTGGACAGGTGGCCGAGTGGTTAAAGGCAGCAGACTGTAAATCTGCCCGGGTTTCCGTACGCTGGTTCGAATCCAGCCCTGTCCACCACCCTCCGATCCGAGGGCATCCCCACCAGACCCAGCGCATCGATAGAAGGCCAGGCATTTGCGAGGTCTTTCCTATACTTCTTTGTTCGATCGGCGCGTCCGCGGCGCTCGCTCGCATGATCGGCGTCTTCGCCCGCGCCGTGCTTGCGAGCCGTCGTCGTTTGGGCGTCGCCGAGAGGCGATCGCGTAAGGTGATGAACGGACAATATTTACCATTCTGACCTATCGCCGTTTCGAGGGACCATGAATGCGAGGGGATTCGCTCGATGTTCAGGGTGCTCGAGTGCGTCGTGCAGCAGCATGACTATCGGTTCGTTTTGCTTGCGGCGCTGGTCTGCCTGCTCGGGAATATCGGACTCTTTGTTCTTCTGAAACGATCGATTTTCTGTGTTCAAGCGCGACGTGGACATTGGATCTTCGTTGCGGCGGTCGCCGAAGGCGTGGCCGTATGGGCGACGCATTTCATCGCAATGCTGGCGTATGACGGCGTGACGCCAATCAGCTTCGATGCGGGCCTCACCATATTCTCGGTGGTTATCGCGATCAGTTGTTTTTGGGCTGTTTTCCGTTGGATGGGGAGCAAACCCGACATTTGGCGCGCGATGCTGGCGGGGGCGGGGGCTGCGGCCGGAACCGCGGCCATGCATTTTACCGGCATCGCATCGATCGTCGGACCCGTCCATCTGCGATTCGAGACGATGCCGATCGTCGTTGCACTCACCTTGTCGGCGCTTCTCTTCGCGGCCGCTTTCCTGGCCTTTGCGGCGACCAGTGGCTGGCGCAAGATTCTGGTGCCCGCCTTGCCCGCGGTCCTCGCGATCGTAGTCCTCCACTTCACCGCCATGTCCGCTACGACCCTCGTGCCCGATCCGACCCAGCCTGTCGAAAGCGCTGCGGCGATGAGCCGCCAGTGGCTGGTACCGGCGGTCGTGTTCGCCACGCTGGTCCTGATCGCTCTCTCCGTCGCGGGTGCCTTCATCGACCGTTGGTTGACCGACGCGCTGGGGCTGGCCGATGCGACGCTGGAAGGAATAGCGATCGTCAGCGAAGGCCGGATTATCGAAGTGAACAAGCGGCTGGCGGCGCTGGTGGGCGTCAGCAGCGGCGCCCTCATCGGCAGCGAGCCGGCGGATTGGCTTGTCATCGACGGCGGCAGCGACTTTGATTTGCCGGAGGGCCAATCGGTGGAAGCGCGGCTCCACGGGTGGGTGGACGCGGACCAGATATTCGAGGTCACGGCGCATATTATCGAATATCGCGGGCGAAGCTGCCAGGTTCTCGCCATCCGCGACTTGTCAGATCGTAAGCGTGCGCAGCGAGCGATCGAGCATATGGCGTCGCACGATCCGCTGACCGACCTCGCGAACCGCTCGCATTTCCTGCATTCGCTCGACAAGGCGATCGTTGCGGAGGAGCCTTTCGCGCTGCTGGCGCTCGATCTCGACCGTTTCAAGGCGGTCAACGATATCTTCGGTCATAGCGCCGGCGATGACATATTGCGCCGCGTCGCGGCCATCCTCCGCGCCTCGGTTCGCGGCGACGATCTGGTCGCACGCATCGGTGGAGACGAATTCCTGATCATCCAGCGCGGCGCTTCGAGCGCGGATGGCGCGCGGCAGCTCGCCAACCGCATCCTCGATGCCCTGACCGCGGAAATGGACGTGTCCCTCGACCCCATGGCCGTGGGGGCGAGTATCGGCGTGGCCTTCTATCCACAGGATGGTCGAGAGTCGGAGGTCCTGCAGCAGAATGCGGACACGGCACTCTATCGCGCCAAGAGCAATGGACGCGGCACAGCGGCATTTTTCGATCAGGAAATGGACGAAGTGGCGCGCGAGCGGCGGCTGCTTGAGCACGACCTGCGACATGCGATCGCACGCGGTCAGCTTCGCTTGGTGTTTCAGCCACTCGTCGCCACCACCTTCAGCTCGGTCATCGGTTATGAGGCGCTTCTGCGCTGGGATCATCCCGAACGCGGTGAGGTGCCGCCCGATTTCTTCATTCCGGTTGCCGAAGAAATTGGCGCGATCATTGCCATCGGGGAATGGGTGCTGCGCGAGGCTTGCACTATCGCGGCGGGCTGGCCGCCCAATCTGTCGGTTGCGGTCAATGTGTCGACCGTTCAGTTTCAGGTGCCCAATCTGCCGCAGATCGTACGCGATGCGCTCCAGCAGTCAGGCCTGGAAGGCCAGCGGCTGGAACTGGAAATCACCGAGACGGCCTTCATGCGGAACCGCCAAGGCGCGCTGAAGGCGTTGCACGAAATTCGTGCCATGGGCGTCCGTATCGCAATGGATGATTTCGGGACCGGCTATTCGTCGCTCAGCAACCTCAAGGCCTTTCCCTTCGACAAGATCAAGATCGACAAGAGCTTCGTCGCGTCGATATCGGACGACGAAGCCGCGCGGTCCATCGTCCGCGCGATCGTGGGCTTGGGGCGGAGCTTTGGGATGCCGATCGTCGCCGAGGGCGTGGAAACCGAAGCCCAGCATCAAATGTTGCTCGACGAGGGATGCCCCCAGGCACAGGGCTTTTATTTCGGCGCGCCGGGGGTCGACCCATATCATCGGGAAGAAACCGCCGAGCGGGCGACCTCTAACGGGTAGGCGGACCGGCCGACCGCCTTCTCACGCTAGCCGGTGTCCGCGATTTGCTTTCAAAAGCCGCCGGTCGGTTACCGGCCAGGCTCGGGGAAGCGGAGAGAGCGTCTCGCGTGCCGGCGATGTTCTACTTCGGCAGCGTAATCGTCGCTCGCCCGAACAAAAGCGCATCGATCGAGTAGGCGCCGGGGCCGATCAGGGCGAGCGCCATGGCGTCGATGCTGCGGCAGAGGAGCAGGATCGGCATCGCATTGTCGCCGGCCACGAGCAGGAAAAGACCGGCCAGGCTCGCCAAGGCGGCGATGAGCCGGGTTGCGAAACCCGCCACCAGCGCCACCACCAGGCCGTGGACTAGGAGTGCTGGCGCCGAGCGCAGGTCGACAAATTCGGACGCCGAGAATGCGAGGACGAGCGCCAGCGACGATCGCAGGAGCAGCAGCGCGACTCCGGCCAGGCCCGCAGGATATGCGGAAAATAGTTGTTTCATAGAGACTTGGATAGCGGGTCGACACCCGCCGCCAGAATCCCCGAATGCGCTATGCCCGCAGCACCCTTTCGAGGCTTGCGTCGCCCGGTGGCTTGGGCAAAGAGACGCCATGGGGTTGGCCGGGTGGTTCAAAACAACGGTGATGCTCGCCGCGCTGGCCGGATTTGCACCGGCCCATGCGCTCGATCCCGATCGGAGCATCGCGCAATATACCCATACCCGCTGGACCTCGGCCGAGGACGGCGCCCCCGACTTCATCCTTTCGCTGGCGCAGGGACGCGACGGCTATCTCTGGATCGGGGCCCGCGACGGATTATTCCGTTTCGACGGGATCGGATTCGAACGGATATCGCCCGACCGGCCGCAAGGCGACCGGACCGCCGTTAGTGCCCTGATGGTCGCGCGCGACGGCACCGTGTGGGTGGGATATTCGTCGGGGGGGATCGAAACCTATCGCGGTGGGACGCTGCGCGATGCTGGGGTGCCGAACCCGCGTGCCTATGTGATGTCGTTCGCACAGACCGCCGACGGTGCCGTCTGGGCCGAACTTGGCGGGGTCTTTCCCCACCTGATGCGTCATGCGAAAGGCGGCTGGCGACCAGTGGGCGACGGCTGGGGATTGCCGCAGGAACATCCCATCGACCTGCTCGCCGCGCGCGACGGTGCGCTTTGGCTGACGACATTGCAGTCGGTCTATTCGTTGCCGCAGGGCGCGACGCGGTTTCGCAAGATGGCGAGCGTCCCCGTCGGCCATGCGGCGCTCAGCGAAGACGGCGCCGGCATGATCTGGATTACCGACGCGGCTGGAACGCGGCCGGCCATTGGAGCGCAGCGCAGCGCCTTCGCCTATCCGACGCCGCCCGCACCGCGCGCGGTCGGTACGCTCTTCGATCGCGACGGCAATCTTTGGGGGATCACCGGTCCCGAGGGGATATTCCGGGTCCGGACACCCGTCGCCGCGGGCGCCGCGACCGCGGCGGCAGCGGCGGCGCGCGTCGCCCTCATCGGCGAAGGCGACGGGCTCACGTCCAATCTCGCGCCTGCCGTTCTGGAAGATCGTGAGGGCAATATCTGGGTCGGCACGGCCCTGGGGCTCGACCGATATCGCGACGCGCCGGTCGCGGTCGAACCTGTGCTGCGCCACATTCCGGCGTGGGGCGATGTCTTGCTTGGCGCGTCCGACGGGACGGTCTTTGTCGGCGGTGCGAACCGGATCTACCGCGTTGCGCCGCACGGTGTGCCCGACATCGTGCTCGATGATGGGGGCGACACCGAAGCGCTGTGCGAAGGGCCGGCGGGCGCGATCTGGATGGTCACCGCGCGTCGACTGGTTCGCTTTCAGAACGGCCGCACGACCGACCTGCGCCGTCCCGCGTCCGAACTGGGCTTCAACGATTGCGCCGTCGACCGTCAGGGCGCCTTGTGGCTTGCGGATTCGGGCGGGCTTTATCGCCAGGCCGCGACTGGTTGGGTGTTTCGGCCGCTTCTGGGCGACGATGGCGCGCGGGCCAGAAAGACCCTGATCGCGAAAGCGGACGGTAGCCTGCTCGTGTCGGGGGCCTCGACGTCGCTCCGATCGATCGCCGATCCGGACCGGGCCATGGTCGACATCGGCGTCGGCCGGTCGCTGCGCGAGCTCCGGACGATGTACGAAGGGGCGGACGGCGTGCTTCTTGGCGGTGCGTTCGGCCTTGCCCGGGTTCGTGGGCATAGCGTTCGCTTGCTCGATGGGGAGAAGCTTCCGGCCGTTGCCGGCCTCACCGGGATTGCGCAGACGCCCGAAGGCGAAACCTGGCTGATGGGGAGGCGAGGCATCACGCGGGTGCTGACAGCGGACCTCGATCGCGCGTTCGACGATCCGCGCCGTCCGCTGAATGCGCGGATATTCGATTCCCGCGACGGGCTGCCCGCCTATAATGTTCGCGAGGGCAAGCGCGACGTCGTTCGCGGAGGCGACGGGCGGCTTTGGTTCGCCACCGCCGCCGGCACGGTCTGGATCGATCCGGCGCGCTTGAAGCTCAATCGCACCCCGCCGCCGGTCGCCGTATCGGCGTTGCGGGCGGGCGGGGTTCGTTACCGCGATCCGGTGCGGGTGACGTTGCCCGCGGGAACCACCTCGGCCAACATCGCCTTTTCCGCGCTCAGCCTGTCGGTCCCCGAACGGGTCCTCGTCCGCTATCAACTGGTGGGGGCGGAAAAGACTTGGCAGGACCCCGGCC
>JAFAED010000033.1 GCA_023424275.1 Pseudomonadota bacterium
CTCGGCGCCTATGGCGTCGAACCCGCATTGGTTTTCAACGATCCGGTGGCGGTCCGCGAAGGGCTCGAACCGCTGACCCGCATTCCCGGCATCGCGCGGCTGCGCGTGCTCGACGACGTCGGCAAGCCGCTGACACAATGGACTTCGCCGGCGGCCGACCCGGCACCCATCCTCACGCGCATCTTCTTCCCCCGCCCGTTCGCCGTGACCGTGCAGCGCAACGGATCGGCGATCGGGACGATCGAGGTGTGGGGCGACAGTTCGACGCTGATCGACTATGTCCGCATTGGCCTGCTCGCCGGGCTCGGATGCCTGCTCATCACCGCATTGGGCACGATTTTCCTCGCGCGGCGCTTCGAATATGAACTCGTCAAGCCGCTGAACGAGATTGCGACGGTCGCGCATGACGTGCGCCTCCACCGGCGCTTCGACAAGCGCGTCCAGCCGCTCGGCATCGCCGAACTCGACCGGCTGGGGGGCGACATCAACGCGCTGCTCGACGAATTGCAGGGCTGGCAGGGGAATATGGAAAGCGAGCGCGCGATGCTCGCGCATCGGGCATCGCACGACGTGCTGACCGAAATGCCCAACCGCGCCGCTTTCGACGAACAGCTCGGCAAACGCATTCAGGCGGCGGAAACCCGCGGCATCCGCTTTGCCTTGCTGTTCATCGACGCCGACAATTTCAAGGCCGCCAACGACAATTTCGGCCATGCCGCTGGCGACGCCGTGCTGATCGCGCTGTCGGCCCGGATCAAGGAAACATTGCGCAAGGATGACTTCGCCGCGCGCATCGGCGGGGACGAATTCATCGTGATCGTCGAGCTCGACGATGATGCGCGCCCCGAAGGACTGGCGAGCCGTATCCGCGCCAGCGTCGCCGAACCGATCCTCCTGCCGGGCGGCGACACCTATCGCCCCGCGGTCAGCGTGGGCGTGGCGACCTTCCCTGATCATGGCAGCGACGCGACGGCGCTGCTGACCGCCGCCGACGCGGCAATGTACGCCGACAAGATGACCAACCGTTCCCGATGACCCGATTCCACGACAAGCGGAGTGACACCGTGACTGCCCCCTTCCCCCACCAGATTCGCCTTTTCCTTGTCGCCGCCGTCGCGACGCTCCTCGCGGCCTGCCAAAGCGTGCCGGCACCGGCGGGGTTCAGCCCCG
Source organism: Pseudomonadota bacterium (assembly GCA_023424275.1). Lineage (GTDB taxonomy): Bacteria > Pseudomonadota > Alphaproteobacteria > Sphingomonadales > Sphingomonadaceae > Sphingopyxis. The sequence continues at coordinate 1,171 of JAFAED010000033.1, forward strand.
AACAGGTCGCCATGCTCCAGTCGCAGGGCTTCGTCGAAGCGGGTCCCGGCTGGGAACTCAGCATGCCCGAACGATTGCTGTTTCCCTCGAACGAAAGCGCGGTGCCGGCCGATCAACAGCAACGTATCGGCGACATCGCCGCCAAGCTCGTTTCGGTCGGCATCACGACCGCGCGCGTCGAGGGCCACACCGATTCGACCGGCACCTCGGCCTATAATCTGGCACTATCGCAAGCGCGCGCGCAGGCTGTGGCGGGGCCGATGCAGGCGGGCGGCATGCGCTTCACCGCCGACCAGATCGTCGGCCGCGGCGAAACGCTGCCGCTGTCGAGCAATGCGACGCCCGAGGGGCGTCAGGACAACCGCCGCGTCGTCGTGATCGTTGCACCCGAATAAACGGCAGAGCGCCGCCGCCGCGCTTTTCTTGCATGAAATTCGCGGCTAAGCCCGGCGCATGAAACCGATCCGCAAAGCCGTATTCCCCGTCGCCGGCCTCGGCACCCGCTTCCTCCCCGCGACCAAGGCGATCCCCAAGGAGATGCTGCCGGTCGTCGACCGGCCGCTGATCCAATATGCGGTCGACGAAGCGCGCGAGGCGGGAATCGAGCAGATGATCTTCGTCACCGGGCGCGGCAAGAGCGCGATCGAGGATCATTTCGACGTCGCCTTCGAACTCGAAAAGACGATGTCGGAACGCGGCAAGGATTTGTCGGTGCTCGAACCGACCCGGCTCGGTCCCGGCAATTGCGCCTATGTCCGGCAGCAGGAACCGCTGGGTCTCGGCCACGCCATCTGGTGCGCACGCGACATCGTCGGCGACGAACCCTTCGCGATCTTCCTTCCCGACGAATTCATGCACGGGTCGCCCGGCTGCATGAAACAGATGGTCGATGCCTACGCCCAAGTCGGCGGAAACCTGATCTCGGTCCTCGAAGTGCCGCACGAACAAGTGTCGAGCTATGGCGTCATCGCACCGGGCGGGCGCGACGGCGCGCTCACCGAAGTGACCGGGCTGGTCGAAAAACCCCGGGTCGAGGACGCGCCGTCGAACCTGATCATTTCGGGCCGCTATATCCTGCAACCCGAAGTGATGCGGGTCCTCGAACGACAGGAAAAGGGTGCGGGCGGCGAAATCCAGCTGACCGACGCGATGGCGACGATGATCGGAAATCAGCCCTTCCACGCCGTCACCTTCGACGGCGCACGCTACGACTGCGGATCGAAGGCCGGATATATCCAGGCCAATCTGGCCGTCGCGCTCGAACGCCCCGACATGGCGGCCGAGGTTCGCGCTTTTGCCGTCGACCTGCTGAAATAGGAACGGTGGAGGCGCTCGCCCCCGCCGTTTTCGGGCGATTATTCGCCTTCGATATTCGGCTTCGGGAACTGGTCCGCGCCGACCGTACGATAGAGCCAGCCGCCGACGAGGCCGCCGAGCAGCGGCGCAACCCAGAACAGCCACAGCTGCTGGAGCGCGAGCCCGCCGACCACCAGCGCGGGGCCGGTGCTGCGCGCCGGATTGACCGAAGTGTTCGTCACCGGGATCGAAATCAGGTGGATCAGCGTCAGCGCGAGCCCGATCGCAAGCGGCGCGAACCCCGCCGGTGCGCGGCCGTCGGTCGATCCCATGATGATCCAGAGGAAAGCGGCGGTCAGCACGATCTCGATGATCAGGCCCGACCAGATGTCATAGC
>JAFAED010000072.1 GCA_023424275.1 Pseudomonadota bacterium
GCATTACCAGACGACCCAGTCGATCCTGAACGTGATCGATTTCGGCATGACGATCGAGGAGGCGGCCGATGCGCCGCGTCTGCTGCTCCCGATCTCGCCCGACGGCAGCCAGCGCGAGCTGGTCCTGCGCGTCGTCGATGGCGAATTTTCCCAGGAGTTGCTCGATGCGACCGGCCTCGAAATCAAATCGATCCCGCCCGCCGAGGCGCGCTTCGCGCAGGGCCTATGGGTTGCGGTCCGGCGCGATCCGGCGACTGGTGACCTCACGGCCATTTCGCCGCGCTATACAAATGGGCAGGCTGTGGCGATTCCCTGACCAAGGCTCAGCCGGATACCATCGTCGCGCCCGCCGGGGCGATGCTGCAATTCGCTATCGGCGTCGAGCTTATCTGAACGTCCGGAAAGCCTTGCGCACTTCGTCGACAAAAATTGCCGATTGCTCCCAGGCGGCAAAATGCCCGCCGCGATCGACCTCGTTCCAATAGAAGAGGTTCGTCCAGTCGCGTTCGGCCCAGATGCGCGGGGCGCGATAGAATTCGCCGGCAAAGATCGTCGCGGCCATCGGGAGATCGATTTGACCGGCCGAATAGCCCCCGAAGCCGGTGCGGAAGACCTCCCAATAGAAACGCGCGGACGAGGTTGCGGTGTTCGTGAACCAGTAGAGCGAAATATTATCGAGGATGGTATCGAACCCCAACGCCGGTCCTTCATGGCCGTCGTTGCCCGACCATGCGTCGATTTTTTCGAACATCCATGCCGCTTGCGCTACCGGTGAGTCCGCCAGGCCATAGCCGAGCGTCTGGGGCCGCGTACCCTGGATGCTCGCATAGGCACTGCCGTCGCTCTGGAAACTTGCCAGGCTGGCGAGGGCGCGCCTTTCTTCGTCGGTCGGGTCGACGGGGGCGGTCATCGGGAACACCAGCGGCAAATTCACATGGGCCGCGGCAAGACCTTCGGGGCGGAGTTGGGCGAGGCGATGCGTGATCAGCGAACCCCAATCGCCCCCCTGTGCCACCCAGTGCGTATATCCCAGTTTCTGCATCAGCACGCCCCAGGCGCGCGCCGTACGTTCGGAATTCCACTCGGCAACGGTCGGGCGCTGCGAGAATCCGTAGCCCGGGATTGAGGGAATGACGACATCGAAGGCGTCCGACGCCTTGCCGCCATGCGCGACAGGGTCGGTGAGCGGACCGATGCTATCGAGGAACTCGACCACCGACCCCGGCCAGCCATGCGTCAATATGACGGGCAGCGCGCCGGCGTGCGGCGAACGAACATGGATGAAGTGGATGTCGAGGCCGTCGATTGCCGTGCGATATTGCGGGTGCTGGTTGATGCGCTCCTCGAACCGGCGCCAGTCGTGCCGATGGCGCCAATGATCGATCAACTGGCGCGCGGTGTCGAGTTGCACACCTTGGCTCTTGTCGGCGACCACTTCGCGGTCCGGCCATCGGACGCGCTCAAGTCGTGCCCTCAAATCCTCGATTGCATCTTGCGCTATCTGGACCTTGAACGGAGTCATCGAACTTCTCCATTGAATATTGCCTGACGTTTTCGGCAATTGTGCCGAGATGTCTGCGGTGCGGTGCGGTGCGGGGTGGCGATGCGATCGGTTGGCGCCGTCGCCACCCCGCCGGCCGTCATTCCACCAATGTCTCGCTCAGTGCCCAAAGCCGTTCGGCCAATTCGGGGTCGCTTGCCCAGGACTTGACGCCTCGCGCCGCGCCCTCTCCGGCTTCGGGGGCCACGTCGCAGTCTTCGCAATAGACGCCCCCGAGCCCTTCGAGTTGGGGGCTGACGGCGCACCACAGCTGGGTGGCGGCGCCCTGCGGAATATTCTTTCGATCGTTCGCGGGGTCGACGATCGCGGTGCCGCCGGGATCCATGATATTATGCTGAACAAGCGTCTCGGCGGGCGCGTGACGCATCAGGCCCGTCAGGATCGCGCCGGGGTGAAGGGAGAAGGCCCGGATTCCACGGTCCCGATATCGCGCATCCAGCGCGACGGCGAATAGCGCATTTGCGGTCTTGGATTGACCATAAGCGACAGAGGCATCGTAAGGCCGCCGCAAAAAGCCGGGGTCGTCGAAATCCACCGCGCCGTGAAAATGTCCGCGCGACGAGACTGAGACGACACGCGCTCCGCCGGCCTTCTCGAGCGCCGGGAGCAGGCGCTGTACCAGTCGAAAATGGCCGAGATGGTTGACCGCGAACTGCCCCTCATTGCCGCTCGCGTCGCGAAACAGCGGCGGGATCATGATTCCGGCGCTGTTGATCAATATGTCGAGCGATGCGCCAGACGCCAGGAAGTCGTCTGCAAATCTGTCGACGGACGCGCGGTCGACAAGGTCCATGGGGCGCACGGTCAGGCGCGGTACCCCAGCCGTTTGCGCAACTGCCTTCGACACGTCGCGTGCGGGGACGATGACATCGGCGCCGGCTTCGGCAAGGAGGCGCGCGCTTTCCAACCCAAGGCCGGAATAGCCGCCCGTCACGATTGCGGTCTTTCCCGTCAGGTCGATTCCGCGGATGACGTCGCTGGCAGTGGTGAAGGCGTCGAAACCCGAATGAATCGGCTGCTGCATTATACGCATATTGGCTCCCTTGTCTGACGCAAAGCGGCGTCCGGATGACGTCGGACGAGAGAAGTAGGGAGGCGTTGGCGCGCGATTAGGTTCAAGACATGCCGGATTGAATATACCAAGATGGGAGCGGCCAGATCAGCTCGCGCGAAGCTCGCCGATCGTCTGGCCGGTCCACCGCCGGATGGCGCGGCGCAGGTTCGCGCTGTCGCTGAACCCCACTTTCCACGCGACATCGTCGACGCTCATCCGGGTCGTCTGCAAATATTCGATTGCCAGCTTGCGGCGCACATCGTCGACGATCTCGCCATAGCTCGTATCTTCGGCCGCGAGCCGCCGCCGCAGCGTCCGTTCCTGCAAGCCGAGTTGATCGGCAATCGCGGTCATCGAGGGGAAATGGTTCGGAGCAAGCAGCAGCAGTTGATAGACCTCACCCGACAGGCCCGAGGATATCCGCGATTGACCGATCAACCGGTCGCAGGTTTCCTCCAGCATCGTGCGCGTCAGCCGGTTGCCGAGTTCGGGGGTCTGGTCGAGGATGCCGATCGGATAGTGAAGTTCGTTCGCTTCCTGCGCATAGAGGCAGGGGCAGGACAACTCGCGTTCGTCTGCTGTCGCATGGGCGTCCTCGGCCAGCGCGAACAGCGCGCGAACGGGCAAATTGTCCGCGCCCGCCGTATCGCGAATATGCGTGTAGGTCATTTTCATCTGCTGGCGGACAAGGAAGGTGCGCAGGTCGCTGCTCATCACGTCGCGATAGATTTCGCGAAACTGCCAAATCGCAACCTCGCCCTCGACGCGCCAGCCAAGCCGGACGGTGGGGGTGGCGAGCGGCTGGTATCGCACCGCAAAGTCGAAGAAGTCGCGCATCGTCGGCGAGCACATCAGCGCATAGCCGTACATGCCATAGGCCGAGAGGTGGAGCCGCGAGCCGATCGTGAAGGCGTCGCTGAACTCGGCGCCGGCGGCGACGATATTTTCGCATGCCGCAAGATATTGTCCGATCGACGTCAATGTATGCGGGTCGCGCACTTCGGCGAGAGTCAGGCCCGTGCGGTCGAGCACGGTTTCGGGCGTGATGCCGCGGCCCGCGACGGCGTCGATGACGGTCGCCAGCTTGAACGGGGCAAAGATGCGCTGGTTTAGCGATGGAAAGCCGACGCGCGCATTGCGGTTCGCGGCTGCGCCCTGATCGTCGTCGACCGTCATGCTCTGCCCCTTTTGTCTCATATGTCCGCTAAAGACACAGCGATGTCCGTTAATGCTCTTACCAGCGGCTTTGGCAAATCATAAGCAGCACATCAAGCCGGCAGAGTCCGGCATGCACAGCGAGGGAAGAGGACCATATGTCGACAAGGACCATAAGAGTGGGACGCCGTGCGCGCATGCTGCGCGGATCCGCAATCATTGCCGCTATCCTGGGCGCTCCTGCCTCTGTTTACGCGCAGACCGTCGACGATGTCGCTCAGCCAGAGGGGCAGGCCGCCGAGGCCGACAGCGAAATCGTCGTGACCGGCACGAGCATTCGCGGGATTCCGCCGACCGGATCGGGCCTGATCAGCGTGTCGCGCGACGATGCGAAACTGATCGGTGCCGCCAGCACGCCCGAACTGCTGGCGACCGTGCCGCAACTCAACAGCTTCAACACCGCGCCGCGCACCAGCAACAACGGCCTCGGATCTTTTGCGCCCGGGCTGCGCGGCCTTCCGGCGAGTGCGACCTTGCCGTTGATGAACGGGCATCGCCTGATTTCGGGCAGCACGCAGCAGACCAATCCCGACTATCCGTTCCTGCCCGAACTTGCGATCGAGCGTGTCGAGATCGTCGCCGACGGCGCATCGGCGATCTACGGGTCGGATGCCGTCGCGGGGGTGGTCAATTTCATCACGCGCAAGCGCGTCTCGGGGATCGAGGCGAATGTGCGCTATGGCTTCGCCGACGATTATCATGCCTTCAACGCGGGGGCGATCTTCGGCCATGAATGGAGCAGCGGTTCGTTCGTCGCCGCCTATCAATATTCGGAGAACGGCAACATCACCGGCGCCGACCGCCGCTATCGTTCGCTCGATTTCCGGGCCGCCGGCGGCGTCGATACCCGCTCGGCGGTATGCCCGGACGCGAACGTCAACCTGTTTACCGGCACCATCTATGCCGCGCCCAGCCTCGCGCCGGGACTCAACACCTGCGACCCGCGCGGGCCGGTCGATCTTGTCCCGGAGAATCGGACGCACAGCGCGTTCGTGACGGCGCGGCAGGAACTGGGGTCGGGGATCACCCTGTGGGGCGACCTGCTCTATTCGGACCGCAAGGATATCGTGCAGGCGGCGCTGCCGGGACAGACCTTTGTGCTGATTACCGCCGCCAATCCCTTCTTCCGTGCGCCGCCGGGAACGGGGGCGCTGTTCGAATTCGTCGATTTCCGGCCTGACAGGCTGGTCGGTGCCGATCATTTCGACCAGAGCTTTCGCGTCAGGTCGGGCAATGCGACGGCGGGGGTCGACATTCAATTGCCCGGCGATTTCAAGGCGAGCGTCTTCGGGACGTTCAACTGGTCGCGCAACGACACCTTCCAACCCGGAATCAACACGACCGCGCTGACCGCAGCGGCGGCAGGCACGACGACCGCGACCGCGCTCGATCCGTTCGGAACCGGGACCAGTGCGGCGGTCGTTGCGGCGATCCTCGACAATCCGACCGATTTCACCAACCGCCAGCGCACCCGTATCGGCGCGGTCAAGGTCGACGGATCGCTCGCCGACCTGCCGGGCGGGGCGGTCAAGATCGCGGTCGGCGGCGAATATCGCCGCGAAACCTATATGC
>JAFAED010000160.1 GCA_023424275.1 Pseudomonadota bacterium
GGGGGGGGGCCGCGGCGCCGCCGCTGCGGGTGGGGCCATCACGCCGCCCCTCCACCACTCGCTACGCGAGCGGTCCCCCTCCCCATGCCCTGCGGGCACAGGGAGGATCCGATGACCGCCCTCCCTACCCGGCGCGACGAAGCATGGCGCTATAGCGATTTGGGCGCGGTGGCCGCGGCGTGGCCGCTGCCCGCGCCCGAGAGCATCGTCGTGCCCGCGGGCGGCGATTTCCGCCGCGCAATCGTGCAGGACGCAGGCGCGATCCATCAGATCAAGATGAGCATCGGCAAGGGCGCGACCGCGTCGCTGCACATCCTCAACATAGGCGGCGCCTATGGCCGTATCGAACTCGCGGTGACGCTGCACGAAGGCGCCGACTTCACCCTCGGCGCGGCGCAGATCGGCGGCGCGTTTGAAGGTGCTGGGCAGAATCTCGAGATCGTCACCACGGTCACCCATGCCGAACCCGGCGCGACGTCGCGGCAGATGGTGCGTTCGGTCCTCGGCGGCACCGCCACGGGTACTTATCTCGGCAAGGTCGCGGTCGCGCGCGATGCGCAGCAGACCGACAGCGAGCAGGATGTGAAGGCGATGCTGCTCGACCGCAGCGCGACCGCCAACGCCAAGCCCGAGCTCGAAATCTTCGCCGACGACGTCAAATGCGCGCATGGCTGCGCGATCGGCGAACTCGACGCGATGAGCCTCTATTATCTCCAGTCGCGCGGCCTGCCGCCCGCCGAAGCGAAGAAGATCCTGCTGCAAGCCTTCGTCGCGGGCGTCTTCGACGGCGCCGAAGACGAGGCGCGGTTGCAGGAACTGGCGCTCGCGAAATTGGGGGAATTGGTGTGAGCGGCACCGATCTTTCTTCTCCCCTCCCGCTTGCGGGAGGGGTCGGGGGAGGGCCTGTTTCGTCAGCGCCCGGCCTCGACATGCCCTCCCCTAGCCCCTCCCGCCTGCGGGAGGGGGACATAAGGGCCGATTTCCCCGGCCTCACCCCCGGCTGGCACTATCTCGACACCGCCGCGACCGCACAGAAGCCGCAGGCGGTGATCGACGCGACGGTGAACGCGATGGGCCGCGACTATGCGACCGTCCACCGCGGCGTCTATGCGCGCTCGGCCGACATGACGCTCGCCTATGAGGCGGCGCGGCGGCGGATCGCGGCCTTCATCGGCGCGCGTGAGAATGACGTGACCTTCGTGCGCGGCGCGACCGAAGCGATCAACCTTGTCGCTTACTCGCATCCGAAGAAGGGCCGCGTGCTGCTGTCGGTGCTCGAGCATCACAGCAATATCGTGCCCTGGCAGCTTGCCGGATGGCAGGTCGATGTGTGCCCGCTGACTGCCGACGGCTGCATCGACCTCGATGCCGCCGAAAAGCTGCTCACCCCCGAACACACGATGGTCGCCTTCGCGCATGTCTCGAACGTGCTCGGCAGCCCGCTCGACGTCGCGCGCGCGGCGGAGATCGCCCACCGCGTCGGCGCCGAGCTGCTGATCGACGGCTGCCAGGCGGTCCCGCGCCTCTCCGTCGATGTCGCCGCGCTCGGCTGCGACTATTACGCCTTTTCGGGCCACAAACTCTATGGCCCCACCGGCATCGGCGTGCTGTGGAGCGACAAGCTCGACACCCTCCCGCCGTGGCAGGGCGGCGGATCGATGATCGACCGCGTGACCTTCGAGCGGACAACCTACGCCCCCGCCCCCACCCGCTTCGAGGCGGGCACGCCCGCGATCATCGAGGCGATCGGGCTCGCGGCGGCGGTCGATTACGTTGAGAACATCGGCATCGACGCGATCCATGCGCATGAGGTCGCACTGGTGACCAGCTTACGCGACGCCCTTGCCCGCAAGAACAGCATCACGCTCTATGGCCCTGAAAACAGTGCGGGAATCGTGAGTTTTTCGATGGCGGGGGTTCATCCGCACGACATCGGCACTATCTTGGACGAAAGCGGGGTCGCGATCCGCGCCGGGCACCATTGCGCACAGCCGCTGATGGAGCATCTGGGTGTACCGGCGACCGCGCGCGCGAGCTTCGGTGTGTACAACAATGACGACGATGTGGCGGCGCTGATCGACGGCCTCGCCCGCGTCGAGAGGATTTTCGGATGAGCGAGGATCGCATGATCAAGGTGGAAGAAGTCACGAGCGTCGAGGCACCGCCGAAGGCACGCGTCGAGGATGTCGAGACGGCGCCCGAAAAGCTGGAGCGCAAGCGCGACTATCTGGAAGGTTTCCTCGCGACCAAGCCCGCCGAGGTCGCGCCCGGCGCGGTCGGCGGCGACCTGTACGAGGCGGTGATCAACGCGCTGAAGGATATCTTCGACCCCGAAATCCCCGTGAACATCTACGACCTCGGCCTGATCTACAATGTCGAGATCGACGAGGGGCATGTGATGGTCACGATGACGCTGACGACGCCGCATTGCCCGGTCGCGGAATCGATGCCCGCCGAGGTTGAACTGCGCGTCGGCGCGGTGCCCGGCGTCGGCGATGCCGAGGTCAATCTCGTCTGGGACCCGCCCTGGTCGCCGCAGAATATGAGCGACGAAGCGCGCCTCGAACTGGGAATGCTCTGATGACCGAGACAAAGACCCGCGTCCGCCCCGCCGCTGTGGCGCTCACCGCCAATGCGGAAGAACGCATCGCCAGGCTGATGGCGGCGGCGCCCGAGGGCGCGATCGGTGTCCGCCTGTCGACCCCGCGCCGCGGCTGCTCGGGCCTCGCTTACTCGGTCGACTATGTCACCGAAGAACAGAAGTTCGACGAGAAGATCGAGACCCCCGGCGGCACCTTCTACATCGACGGCGCCTCGGTGCTCTACCTGATCGGCAGCACGATGGACTGGGTCGAGGACGATTTTGCCGCAGGCTTTGTGTTCCAGAACCCCAACGCCAAGGGTGCGTGCGGCTGCGGCGAAAGCTTTACCGTCTAGCGACAGACCGACCAGCCCGCCGTCCGCGCCGCCATGTCGAGGTGGAAATGGTCGGCGTGCGCCCGATTATAGTCGGGCGACAGCACGGTGCTGAACAGCCCGCACGACCCGTCGCGCACCGCGTGCAGGAATTCGCTGCGATGGTCGCCCGGCGCCCAGTCGTTGATCAGCGTGATCCGCGTGCCATCCGCAAGGATGAACGCCGAAATATCGATCGCATTGGCGGTCGAATGCTGGCTTTGCGCCTGCCGCCCCGCAATCTTGCGGCAATTATAGCTGCCCAGATTTTCGAGCGCGACGACCTTTTGCCCGAAATATCGTCGCGAGAGCGGCTGGACGATGTCGCGGTTCCATAGCGCCATCGCGGCGGTCACCGCGCAACCGGGCGCGGCGTTCGCAGGACGCATCGTCGGTACGAAGCTGTCGCCGGTCAGGATCATGCGCTGGCTCACGCGGCATTCGCCCGTGCCAACCGCGGGACGCCGCAGATAGCCCGCCCCCGCGCGGTCGAACGCGGCGAAGCAGGCGGCATCGTCCTTCGCGAGCGCGACCAGCTTTCCCTCGGTCGCCCAGCCTTGCGGGTGCGCGAGTTCGAAACGCGCGCCGGGAATATGTTCGGGGTGCGCGCGCACCCATTGCATGCCAAGGATCGCACCGAGGGTCAGCAGCACCGCGACAGCGAACCAGATCAGATAGGGGCGGAGAGTCTTCATCGTGTCGGTTCCCCGGTGCCGCAAATTACCGCTTGTTGAAAGCGCTTTGGCGCTCGATAGCGTTGCGCGTGGCGAAACGTTCGATCCTGATCGTCGGCGGGGGAACCGCAGGATGGCTGACCGCCGCCTATCTCGCGCGCTTCTTCGACTTGCCCCGCAACCCGCGCGTGTCGATCACCTTGCTCGCGTCCGACGAGATCGGCAGCATCGGAGTCGGCGAAGGCGCCTTTCCGACGATCCGCAATACCTTGCAATTCATCGGCATCGACGAGAGCGAGTTTGTGCGCCGCGCCTCTGCGACCTTTAAGCAGGGCATCCGGTTCGACGACTGGGTGAAGACACCCGTCGCCGGCCAGTCGAGCCATTTCTTTCATCCGTTCGAAGCGCCCTATCACGGCGACGGATACAGTCTGGTCTCCTACTGGCTACTCCAGGACGAAAAGACGCGGCGACCGTTCGCCGAGGCGATGACGATCCAGAACCGCGTGGCCGAGGCGCAACGCGCACCAAAGCGCCCCGGCGAAGGCGCCTTCAGCGGCCCGCTTACCTATGCCTATCATTTCGACGCCGGGCGGCTCGCCGAAGTGCTGTCGGCTCAAGCGTCCGCGATGGGTGTCCGGCACCTGGAGGGCACGCTGACGAACGTCGAGCTAAACGCCGAAACGGGTGCGATCGATCATGTGGTCACTGCCGAGCATGGAGAGTTGACCGCCGATCTTTACATCGACTGTTCGGGGTTCCGCGCAGAATTGATCGGCGAAGCGATGCACTCGCCGTTCAAGTGCGTAAAACACCAGTTGTTCACCGACCGCGCGCTCGCGTGCAAACTGCCCTACGACCGCCCGGACGTGCCGCTCGAAAGTTATACGATTGCAGCGGCGCACGAAGCGGGGTGGACTTGGGACATTGGCCTGGAGGGCGCTCGCGGGATCGGCTGCGTCTATTCGAGCGACCATATGGGGGACGAGCGCGCGGCGGAAATCCTCGCAGCCTATACCGGCGGGCGCAGCCGCGATATCAGCGTGCGGTCGATCCCGTTCGAGGCCGGCTATCGTCCCACCTCCTGGGTCAAAAATTGCGTCGCGGTGGGCCTTGCCGGCGGCTTCCTCGAACCGCTGGAATCGACGGGGCTGGTCATGATCGAGACCGCGGCGGCGATGATCGCGGAGATGTTCCCGCTGAACGGCCCCGTCGCGGCGCCCGCACGGCGCTTCAACGAACTAATGGCGGCGCGCTACGACAACATCATCAATTTCCTGAAGCTCCATTACTGCCTCAGCCAGCGAAAAGAAGCCTTCTGGCGCGACAATGGCGACCCCGCATCGATCCCCGACCGGCTGAAGGACTTGCTCGAGGAATGGCGCTACCGCCCGCCCGGCCGCTTCGACTTCATCCTCGACCTCGAGAGCTTTGCCTTCTTCAACTATCAGTACATTCTCTATGGCATGGAATATCGGACCGACCTTTCGCCTGTGCGCGAGGATTTTCCCGATACCGCCGAGGCCGAACGCATCTTTGCGCGGATCCGGAGCTTCGGCGATCGCGCCGCAAGCGAACTGCCCGCGCACCGCGCGATGATCGACCAGATCAACGCCGCCGCCTGACCTCAGGCGGGCTTTGCGGCAAGCTGGCTTTCGCCGCGCGCCTCGTCGGGGCCCTCCGTACCGAGCTGGCCGAGTTCGCCCAGCTCGCGTGCCTTGCGGCCATAGACGAATTCGAACAGCGGCCCCGCCATCACCGTGGTGACAATCGCCATCAGCACCATGATGGCGAAGAGCGTCGGGCCAATAATGCCCTTTTGCAGCCCAATGTTGATTATGATCAGTTCCATCAGTCCGCGCGCGTTCATCAGCGCGCCGATCCCCATGGCGGTGCGATTATCCTCACCGGCCAGTCGCGCGGCCAGCCAGCAAGCGCCGAATTTCGCCGCGATCGACACGAGCAATATGCCCAGCGCAATGGCAAGCAGCATGAGGCTGTTCACCGTCGTAAGCTGGGTGTTGAGGCCCGAATAGGTAAAGAACATCGGCAGCAGGAAGACGACCGTCATCGGCTCGACCTTCTTCCTGATTTCCTCGGTCAGAAGGCCGCGCGGCATGCATGCGCCGAGCAGGAAGCCGCCGAACACCGCATGGATGCCGACCGCGTCCATGAAGAAGGCCGACATGGCATAGAGCATCAGGACGACGGCGAGCAGCGTGTGGGTAAGCTCGCCTTTGGCCTCGACCGCGCGGCCGAGCGGGACGAGCATCTTGCGTCCGACGAAGAACATGAAAAGCGCGAAGCCGACGCCGCCGATGACCGCAAGCAGCGCTACGCCGGGCCCCGCCCCGAAAGTCGCGAGCACCAGCGCGAGGACGCACCAGGAAACCGCATCGTCGAACGCTCCAGCGGTCAATGTCAGCGTGCCAAGCGATGTGTTCGCCAACCCGCGCTCGTTGATGATGCGCGCCAGCATCGGAAACGCCGTCAGCGCGATGCACGCCCCCAAGAAGAGCGTCGCGCCGCCCTGGCCCAAGCCCTCGGTAAACAGCCCTGGAATATCGAGCAGGAAGGGAGTGATCAGCGCGGCAAAAAGAAAGGGCGCGACGATGCCCGCGGCGGAAACGCCGACCGCGCTTTTCGCCTTCGACTGGAAATGGTCGAGCCGGAGCGTCGTGCCGACGAGAAACATGTAAAGGCCGACACCGAATTGTGCGCCGACATATAAGACGTTCCGCGTTTCCTTCGGGAAGAGCGCGGCCTGAAAATCGGGAAAAAAGAGTCCGAACAGCGAGGGACCGAGCACAACACCCGCTATCATCTCGCCGACCACCTGCGGCTGGCCCATGAACCGGTTCGCCATCCATCCAACGACGCGGCAAACGAGCAGGATGACTGCGATCTGGAGAAAGAAATGGATGCTGTAGTCGCTGGGCGCATAGCTCTGCGCCGCACTGACCGCCGGCCCATGCGCACCGATCACATCACCCATCGCGCGGATCAGTTCATCGAACATATGTGATACCAATTTCACTCTCCCACCCGTGGCGTTCGCGGCCTGCCCCTGTCGCGATTCACCCGGTTCCCTGCTTCAGGAGACATGAATGAGCCGCAAGCGCAATGGCGAGCCCGCAATTGGGCGCGCCCGATCCGTCGATTTCCGACGCGCCGATCATTTTTGTTGCGGGGCGGTCACAGTGTAGTAACATACCTACATGTGAACGATCACAATGTGCAGGGCTTTGCATTGGGAAGATGGCGATGAAGCGCGTCACGAGCCGCGAACTCAACCAGGACGTCAGTCGCGCAAAGCGATTCGCGCTGGTCGAGCCGGTGTTCGTCACCGATCGTGGGCGGCCCACCCACGTCCTGATCAGCATCGACGCCTGGCGGCAACTCAGTGGCGAGCGCGAGACGATGGCGCAGCTGCTCGCCGCCCCGCCCGGCGAAATTGCGCTCGATCGCGCGCATCTGCGCAAGGCGCTGGATGTGCGCGACTGATGTTCCTGATCGACGCCGAAATCCTTTTCGATCTGCGCCACGCGCGACCGGACGGCGATGGCACGGCGCTGGCCGGATGGGCACAGCGGACATCGCGCCAGTCGATGTTTTTGTCAGCGCTTTCGCTGCTCGAGCTGGAGAATGCAGCCCTTCTGGCAGCGAAGCAGGGCAAAGCGGCGGGCGCGGCGTGGCGCGACTGGATCGACGGGCAAATCATACCGGCGTTCGAGGGGCGCGTCCTGCCGATCGATCGGACCATCGTGGGTCGCCGCACTGCGCTGCCCATCGACAGCGACCGTGACGCGCTCCTTGCCGCGACTGCGCTCGAACACGGGCTGGCGCTGGTTACCTATCGCGGAACGGCGTTTCGGGGGGCACGGCTGAAACTTATCGACCCCAGCCGGATCGCTCCCGATACCGGCGAAGACGGCGACTGGCGCGAGGCGACGCGCGCGCGATCACCATGGATCCGGAATTTGTTCATTCGGGGCTGAAAAGCGGCTCCTCAGAACAGAATTTACGCGCACGGATATCGGGCTTCGTCGCCCCCCAAAATAGAAGACCCGCCCCCAGGCCCATGTCCCCGGGGGCGGGCCGCGACCCGTCGTCCTATTGCCTCCCCCGATCCTGCGGCATGATGCAGAACCGGGGGCGCTGCTGGATCAGGCGAGGTCGAAACGGTCGGCGTTCATCACTTTCGTCCACGCCTTGACGAAGTCCTTGACGAACTTCTCTTCATGGCCGCTCTCGGCATAGACTTCGGCGACGGCGCGGAGTTCGGCGTTCGATCCGAAGATCAGGTCGGCGCGCGTTGCACGCCACGTCTCGCCGCCGCTGGCGCGGTCGGTCGCGACATATTCCTGGTCGTTCGAGCCATCGACGGTCTTCCACACATTGGTCATGTCGAGCAAGTTGACGAAATAGTCGTTCGTCAGCTGGCCCGACCGCTTGGTGAAATGCCCATGACCGCGCTCGCCATGATTGGCGCCGAGGACGCGGAGGCCCCCGATCAGCACCGTCATTTCGGGCACTGACAGGCCGAGCAGCGAGGCGCGGTCGAGCATCATTTCCTCGATCTTCACCGCGAGCTTTTTCTTTCCGACATAGTTGCGGAAAGCGTCAGCCTCGGGCTCCATCACCTCGAAGCTGTCAGCGTCGGTCTGCTCGGCGGACGCATCGC
>JAFAED010000205.1 GCA_023424275.1 Pseudomonadota bacterium
GGTGTCGGAACACGATGCCGTCGACCACCAGTTCGTCGGCGACCTCGCCGCCCCAGGCGCCCCCGGTCAGTCCGTCATGATTGCCCGCAATCCACAGCAGTTTCGCCGATGCCGCCTGCGCGTGCAATCGCGCCGCCACCGCTGGAGCGATGCGTTCGGCGGCGGCGCGATCGTGGAAACTGTCGCCCAGGCACCAGATCGTGCGGGCTTTCGTCGCGGCGGCCAGCGCGGCGAGCCGGTCGAGTGTGTCGTGGCTGTCATAGGGTGGCAAGGGCTGGCCGAGTGCGGCGTACCAGCTTGCCTTTTCAAGATGCAGGTCGGCGACGATCAGTGCGGCGTGCCGCGGCCAGAACAGCGCGCGGTCGGCCAGCATCTGAAATTGCTGACCCGCAAAGTCGAAGGGGGCGGCGGACATGATGCCGCTATGGCGACGTCGCGGCCGCGCTGCAAGGCGCCCGGAATCTATCCGCCGCTTGCCATCATGTTCGACGCCATGCGCTGCCCCGTCTGGCGCTGCGCGCCATCGGGAAGGTCGAAGACGACACGCTTGTTCGGGAAATCGATCTCGACGCGGTCGAACAGCGAAAGGCTGTCCATGCCGAGCAGGATAGCAGGGCGGTCGTTAAGGCCGAGCGCGCGAAACGCCTGACTGTCGGCGAAGCTGACCGGAAGGTCGTTGACGTCCATCCCGCCGACCACGATGCGCTTGATCGCGGTCCGCGTCGCCGGCACCATTTCGCCCGTCACCGCATTTAATTCCGTGGGCAAAAAGGGATAGCGGTTGGCGCGTTTGCTTGCGACAAGCCGTTGCAGCTCCATATTGCCGACGCTGGTCTGGGCGCCGGTGTCGACGATGACGTCGACGCGCTTTCCATCGAGCCGCGCATCGGACAGGATCAGCCGACCCGCCATGTTGCGCGCGGTGACGACGATGGCGTCATCGTCGCGGATGATCGGGCGGGCGCGCTTGCGTGTTTCGAGGATCGTCATGCTTTCCTTGCGGAAATCGATCAAAATGCGGCGATTCTCGAGCATATCGACGCCGATCAGCCCCGCCGCGCCGATATGACGACCGAAAAAGGCGGGCGCATCGACCGATGCCAGATGCAGGTCGGACATCTGTAGGGCCGCGACGCGATAGCTCGGCACCATCGCCGATCCGCCGATCGTCGCGAGCCGCAGCTTCGCACCCTCGACCAGCCCCAGTCGCTCGGCGAGTTCGCGCGCAATGACGGTTCGTTCGGCGCCGGTGTCGACGAGGAAGGAGAAAGGGCCCTTGCCGCCGACCATGACCTTCACCGCCATGCGCCGCGTTGCGTCGAGGTCGAAGGGCTGGATGAACGGAACCACTGTCACCGGTGGCGCCAGGACTTCGCCCGTGGGGGTCGGGGCAGCGGCGGGCGGCGGAGTCGCGGGTTCGGCGGGGGCGGGCGTCGCGCCAAGTAGCGCGGGCGCGGCGAGCAGCGCCAAAAGGACGGGCCGCTTCGAAACCTGGGTCATCGCTGGCATCCTCTGTATATTTTGCCCCAATCTACGCCTCATCGGGCGTCGCAGCAAGCGAAACGCCGCTCACCCGTCGAAGCGCATCGCCGTTTCGGCGAGTGTGTCGGCAAGCTCGCCGAGCAGCGCGTCGTCGAGGTCGGACGCCGCGACATTTTCGCGCCCGATCAGGACCAGCACGGGGATGGCGAGGGGACTGATACGGTCGAGCGCCTTGTGCAGCATCGTCCCCGCCGCGCGGTCGAGCAGGTCGCCCAGCCGCGCGACGTCGGTCAGCCGCTCGCGCGCGTCGGCCCAGGCGGCCTCGAGCAGCAGATGGTCGGGTTCATATTTTCGCAGCACGTCGAAAATCAGGTCGGTCGAAAAGGTTACCTGCTTGCCCGTCTTGCGCTTGCCCGGATGCTGGCGCTCGATCAGCCCACCGATCACCGCAACCTCGCGAAAGGCGCGTTTGAGCAGGTGCGAATTCTCGACCCACTCGACGAACTCGTCGGACAGGATTTCGGCGTCGAACAGGTTTTCCGGATGCTCGACCGGGCGGAGCGACCAGATCGCCAGCGCATAGTCGGACGCGACGAAGCCCAAGGGCTGCATCCCCGCGCGCTCCATACGCTTGGTGATCAGCATGCCGAGCGACTGGTGCGCATTCCAGCCCTCGAACGGATAGGCGACCAGATAATGATGGCCCTCGTGCGGGAAGGTCTCGACCAGCAGCTCGCCAGGACGCGGCAGCACCGATCGCAGCTGCTGCATTTCCAGCCAGAAGCGCACATCCTCGGGAAAACGCTGCCAGCTTTCCGGATCGGCGAGGAAGCCGCGCACCCGGTCGGCGAGCCGGGTGGTCAGCGCCATGCGCGCGCCGACATAGGAGGGGATGCGCGCAGGGCGCGTCGTCGCGCGCACGATCAGGTCGGTGTCGCGAATGCTTTCGACCTCAAGGCTGAGCCCCGCGAAGGCAAAGGTGTCGCCGGTCACCAACGTGCTCGCGAAATATTCCTCGACCGTGCCGAGCCGTCGTCCGTTCTTGAAGCGCACGTCGAGCGTCGGGGCATCGACGATGATTCCCGCATTGAGCCGGTGCTGCGCCGCGAGCTTCGGATGAGCGATCCGCCATCCGCCTTGCCCGTCGGGCGCAAGGCGGCGGAACCGGTCATAGCTTTTGAGCGCATAGCCGCCGTCGCGCACAAAGCCGAGCAGCCGGGCAAAGGTCTCGGCATCGATCCATTGATAGGGCGCGGCGCTGCGGATTTCCGCCAGTAACGCCTCCTCCTTGAACGGCGCTGCGCAGGCGAGCGCCATCACATGCTGCGCGAGCACGTCGAGCGCGCCGGGGCGGAAGCGGTCGGCGTCGCGCTCGCCCGCATCGACCGCGTCGAGCGCCGCCTGCGCCTCCAGATATTCGAAGCGGTTGCCGGGCACGATCAGCGCCTTGCTCGGCTCGTCGAGCCGGTGGTTCGCGCGCCCGATCCGCTGGAGCAGCCGCGACGATCCCTTGGGCGCGCCCATCTGGATCACGCAATCGACGTCGCCCCAGTCGAGTCCGAGGTCGAGGCTCGACGTCGCGACCAGCGCGCGCAGCCGCCCTTCGGCCATCGCTGCCTCGGCCCGCTGCCGCGCCTCACGGTCGAGGCTGCCGTGGTGGATCGCGATCGGCAGCGACAGGTCGTTGACCTTCCACAGTTCCTGAAAGATCAGCTCGGCAAGCCCGCGCGTGTTGCAAAAGATGATCGTTGTGCGGTTCGCTGCGACGACCTCCATAACCTGATGCACTGCATAGCGCCCCGAATGCCCCGCCCAGGGCACCGCGCCTTCGGGCAGCAAGATGTCGATATCGGGATCGGCACCCGCCTCGCCCTCGACCAATGTCACCGCGCGCGCATCGGCGTCGGGCGCGAGCCAGCCGGCATATTGCACCGGATCGGCGATCGTCGCCGACAGCCCGACACGGCGGAGGCCGGGAGCGATCGCCTGCAGCCGCGCCATCGCGAGGCTGAGC
>JAFAED010000213.1 GCA_023424275.1 Pseudomonadota bacterium
GCTGAAAGCGCTCCGCCGCGCGTCACTTGCCGCGCTGACACTCCTTCTTGGAGCTATCCCGGTTTCGGCAAAACCGGACGCGGCTGCGCCGCCCGGCAATGCCAATGTCTTCATCCTGCGCTCCAAGGCCGAGCCGCTGCTCGTCAAGGTGGAGATCGAGATCGACGGCCTGTATCGGGCGCGGCTCGGTAACAAGAGTTTCACCGCGGTTCGCGTCGAACCGGGGCTCAGCTTCGTCAAGATCCATTGGCCGGGGGAGGATCGCGCCGGCGATCTCGTGGCGCCCATGAAGGTCGAAGAGGGCAAGCCGCTCTACTTCGAATTGACCGGATCGGTCGAGGCACGGGGAAGCAGCGTTGCCACGCTGAAACTGTCACATGTGCCGGGCTTCGTGCCGCTCGACGCCGACACGGCGCCTGCCCGGATCGCTGCCTGTTGCCGCTATCGTGCGGCGGACACCATCGACCCGCCCGCCGGGCCCGACTGACGCGGCGCGTCAGCCCGCTTTGCGACCGAAGACCCGACGTACGCCAAAGCCGGTCGGCTGCGGCGGAGGCGTTGGACCTGGCTGCGGGTCTCGCGCGCGCACTTCGAACCGCCCGCCAATGCCTTCGACCATGGCACGTTTCGCTTGCCATTCCTCCAGCAGCTCCGCGCGATCGCTCGCTGCGGCGGGCATCAGGTCCTCGGGCGGCGAGCGGTCGTCGAAAGCCCGTTCGCGTGGGACATAGCTGGCCGCCTGAAACCCGTATTCGCGGTGCAGCAAGGGTTCGAGTTCATAGAGCGCAACGTCGTCATCGGTCGCCGGCAGGTGGCGGACGCGGTACGACAGGCTGCCGTCCTCGGGGCCGAAGGTGTCGCCGTCGGGGATGATATAGCCGTTCCGGGTCGTCGCGACGCGCAGGAACGCGAGGATCGTCTCGAAATTCGCCGTCCAGGGCAATTCGCTGGGCTCGATACGGATTTCGCGGTCGATGAAATGGCCGGCACCGAAGGTTCGGATGCCCGCGAGCGTCTTGCCGCTCGGTCCTTCGCCGCCACCATAAAGATAGGGATGGACATAGAGCGGCCCCGGCGCGCTGCCCGCGGCGAGCGCGTCGAACATCTCGCCGGGGATCAACTGGTCGCTCTGCGTCCAGTGGACGACGCTTGCCGGCACGTCGTCCATCGCGAGACGCGATAGCAGCGCACAGACTTCCAGCCGGCGCATGAACTGCGGCAGCGTCGCGCCCGGTTTCTGATAACCGATCTGCGCCAGCATCCGGTCGATGTCGGGCGCCGATGGAAGCGCGCCTTCCGACACGCCGATCAGGATATGCGATTTGTGCCGCATCA
The DNA here is from genome assembly GCA_023424275.1 of Pseudomonadota bacterium. Classification (GTDB taxonomy): domain Bacteria; phylum Pseudomonadota; class Alphaproteobacteria; order Sphingomonadales; family Sphingomonadaceae; genus Sphingopyxis. Next base: position 1,336 of record JAFAED010000213.1, read on the forward strand.
GCCGCTCGCCCATTTCGGGGCAATAGATGCGCGTGATCGCCGAACTCATCGCCGGCTTGAACACTTCGGCTTTCGCTGGCGCCGCGATATATTCGAGCGTGACCATCAATTCGCCGCCGCCGAACAGGCGATAGAAGACGCCGGGCTTCGCTTCGACCAGATTATAGCCGACGCCGGTGCGCGCGGTCTCGATCTGGATGAAGCTGCGCATCACCGCTTCGAGATGGTGGACGGGCGCATCGAACAGCAGCGCGGATTGGATATCGTGCGGAAACGGCATGGCGGACTCACGATCGGTTGGTCGAAGCCGCCTTATCGCGTCCTTCGCTTGAACTTTGGTTAACCGCCGATCGACGTACATCGCCGATCACTCAAATCCGCAAACGATTCGCAATAGCATAATGCTTGACCCCTGCTGTCGACGCGCCTAGGGCGACGCTATTGCGAGTCAGTCGCAATCAACAAGGGGAAGAAAATTGATCAGTTCGCGTGTCTCGTCCGCCACCCGCCTTGCCGCAGGAAGCGCGCTGGGCCTCGCGCTCGCCGCCGTCGCGACGCCGGCGTTCGCGCAGGACAATGACGGCGAATATTGGGTGTCGCTGAAGGGCCGCATTGTCGTAACCGCGACGCGCACCGCGGTGAAGGCCGAGGATATCCCGGTCACTGTCACCGTGAAAAGCGACGAGCAGATCGCCGACGAACTCGTCACCGACATTCGCGACCTTGTCCGTTTCGAACCCGGCGTCAGCGTCCAGCGCCAGCCTGCGCGCTTCGGCGCGGCGCTCGGCGCGACGGGGCGCGCGGGCAACGACAGCTTCAACATCCGCGGCATCGGCGGCAATCGCGTGCTCATCCAGGTCGACGGCGTGCGCGTTCCCGACGGCTTCAGCTTCGGCGCGCAGGCGTCGGGCCGCGGCGACTATGTCGACCTCGGGCTCGTCAAGTCGGTCGAGATCCTGCGCGGCCCGTCGTCGGCGCTCTACGGCAGCGACGGCCTCGCCGGCGCGGTCAGCTTCATCACGTCCGATCCCGTCGACTTCCTTGAACCCGGCAAGAATGTCGGCGGCCTTCTCCGCGCCGGCTACAGCAGCGCCGACGAGGAATTCAGCGAAACCGCGATCCTCGCGGGGCGCAGCGGCGACTGGTCGGTGATGGCCGCCTATACGCGGCGCGATTACAAGGAACTCGAAAACCAGGGCAGCCTCGGCACCGCGAATGGCATCGGCGCGTCGCGCACGCGCGCCAATCCGCAGGACGGTCGTTCGGACGCGGCGCTCGCGCGCATCGTTTACGATCCTGCCAGCGGGCACAAGCTGCGCCTGACCGGCGAATATCTCGACACGCGCCTCTATACCAATGGCCTCAGCGGCCTTGGGCCGAACGGCCTCGGCGCGGTCGTCGATCGCCTCGAAGGCTTCGATACCGGCGAGCGCAAGCGTGTGTCGCTCGACTGGAGCTGGGAAGGCGAGGGGGCGATCGATTTCGCGCGCGTCGCACTTTACTGGCAGGACGGCGAGGACCGCCAATATACCGAGGAAGACCGCACCCCGTCGGTCGACCGCACGCGCCTCAACACCTTCGAGAACCGCGTCTTCGGGGCCTCGGCCGACGCGCGCGCCGACTTCACCACCGGCGCGATCACGCACCGCCTCGTCTTCGGCGGCGACATCAGCAAGACGCGCCAGCGCGGGCTTCGCGGCGGCACCGTGCCGCCGGCGGGCGAGACCTATCCGACGCGCGCCTTCCCGAGCACCGACTTCACCCGCGCCGGGCTGTTCGTGGGCGACGAAATCTCGGTCGCCGACGGGCGCCTGCTTCTCTACCCCGCGCTGCGCTTCGACTGGTTCGACCTGTCGCCCGACAATGACCCGCTGCTGCCGAGCTTCCAGGGCGCGAAGCAGGACGGCTCGCGCGTCTCGCCGAAATTCGGCGCGGTGTGGAAGATCACCGACGATGTCCGGCTGTTCGCCAATTACGCGACCGGCTTCAAGGCGCCCGAGCCGGGGCAGGTGAACCAGTTCTTTGAGAATCTGACGTCGCCCTTCTTCTCCTACCGCACGCTCCCCAACCCCGATCTCGGGCCCGAGCGCAGCGAGAGCTTCGAGGGCGGCGTGCGCTTCTCGAGCGATGCGGTCAGCCTCGACGTCACCGCTTTTTCGGCGCGGTACAAGGATTTCATCAGCCAGGAAGAGGTCGGTGGAAGCGGTTCGATCGCCGACCCCATCCTCTATCAATTCGTGAATCTCGATCGCGTCCGGGTCAAAGGGGCCGAGGCGCGGTTCGAGGGGCGAGCGTCGTCCGGCCTGTATACGACGCTCGCCCTATCCT
>JAFAED010000271.1 GCA_023424275.1 Pseudomonadota bacterium
ACCTTGTCCGGCGCCACCTACGTCCCGTTGGAACGATCGGCATCACCAGCGCGCGGGGTCGGAGCGGCACCTGTGTCCTAACGCGCCAGCCAGTTCGGCGCACGTTTCTCCGCAAAGGCCAATGGCCCTTCTTTCGCATCCGCGCTTTCGAGCAGTTGCGCGAGCTCCGCAGAATTTCGCTGCCATTTCATTTCGTCTCCGGCAATTTTGCCGTCGATCATGCCGAGCGCGACACGTTTGCTTGCCTGCACCGAAAGAGGAGCATTGCGGCAGATCCTTTCAGCGAGCGCCAGTGCCGTCGTCAGGACGTCGGTCGCCGGCACGACCCTGTTTGCAAAGCCATGCCGGAGCGCCGTCTCGGCATCGAACGGATCGCCCGTGAGCAGATGCTCCATGGCGATCTTGGCGGGAAGCTGCTCGACGATCCGGAATGCGCCTGCAGCGGCGGCGAAGAGCCCGACCTTGACCTCCGGAAGACCAAACCGGGCATGATCTGCTGCCACAACAAGGTCGCACGACAGAATGATCTCCAGGCCCCCGCCAAAGGCGCTTCCGTTGACGGCCGCAATGACCGGCTTCGAAATGGGGTGCGCGGCGATCCCGGCGAACCCCCAGGCGCGTCGGCGCTCGTCTGCGGGCTCCAGCGCCTCTCCGCGCGCGATTGCGACAAGGTCGGCCCCGGCACAGAAAGTCCGCTCCCCCGCGCCGGTGATGACCACGACGCGGATCTCATCATCGGCGGCAGCTGCCTCAAGTGCCTCGCCGACGCCGCAGTGTACGGCCGCGTTGACGGCATTATGGGCTTGCGGACGATTGAGGGTGACGAGCAGTATGTGGCCGAGCCTTTCGGTCAGGACCGCAGCATCCGATGAAACGGGCATTTCTCTTCTTTCTTGCTGCGCGGGCACGCCGCAGTGATGGCCGGATCGGCCCGCAATTTTCCAGTCGAGCCTAGTGTTTGCCGAAAGTCTCGCGGCGCGGCCCCAGATAGCCGAACAGATAGGCGGCAACCTTGCGCATCTGGATTTCTTCGGCACCCTCGGTGATGCGATAGCGGCGATGGTGGCGATAGATATGCTCGAACGGCTTGTGGCGCGAATAGCCGATGCCGCCATGGACCTGCATCGCGCGGTCGGCGGCTTCGCAGCAGAGCCGGTTCGCCCAGTAATTGCACATGCTGACGCGGTCGGAGAGTCGATGCTCGACCTCCTTGTGCGGCATATTGTCCATGTCCCACGCTGTCTTGCGGATCAGCAGGCGCAGCATCTCGGCCTGCGTCGCCAGTTCGACGAGCGGGAACTGGATCGCCTGATTGCGCGCCAGCGCCTCGCCGAACGGCTTGCGCTCGCGGGCGTAGCGCACGCTTTCCTCGATACAGAAAACCGCGGCGCCGAGCGAACTCGCGGCCTGACGGATGCGGTTCTGGTGGACGAAGCTTTGCGCAATCGCGAGACCTCCGCCTTCCGCACCGAGCCGCGCGCTGTCGGGTACCCAGACATCGGTAAATCCGACGCGCGGGTGATCGGTCGGCATGTTGAAGGTCCAGAGATACTCGCCGATCGCCATCCCGTCGGACGGATTGGGAACGAGCAGGCAGGTAATTCCCCTTGCCTCTCCGTCGGCGCCGCTGGTCCGGCAAAAGGTCGCGCAGTGCGAGGCGGCGTGCATCCCGGTCGTCCACATCTTCGCGCCGTTGATCGACCAGCCCTCGACGCCGCCCCGCATTTCGCGAACCGCGCGCGTCTCCATGTGGGTTGCATCGCTGCCATGATCGGGTTCGGTCAGCCCGAACGCGAGGCGGCGCGAACCCTCGAACCCGCCGAGAATGAATTCCTGCTTCTGCTCTTCGCTTGTAGCGAATTTCTCGAACATTTCGACGAAGGGGAAGTTGCCAACGATGCTATGCTCGTTCTGCAGGTCGTTGTGGAGACCGAGGCCCTTGGCGGCGAAATGCTCGCGTATCACCGCCATCCAGAGGTTCGAGCCGTCATTGCCGCCATATTTCTTCGGAGCGGAAAAGCGCCAGTGGCCCGCGGCATCGGCCTTCCGCGTCGCGGCGCGGAGCAACTGCTCCCACTCGTGGCGCGGCAGCCCCTGGTTGTCCCAGTCGGTGCGGCTATGCTCGCGGCGATGGTCGAAAAAGCGGATATTGTCGTCCGCCAGTTCGAGCGGCCTGATCTCCGCCTCGATGAAGGCGTCAAGCTCGTCGAGATACGCCTGCAAATCGGCTGAAATGTCGAAATTCATGATATCGGATTCCCGGCCGGCTGGTGTCCGCACCGGCGTCGCGGCCAGGCCCGGCCTGGAATGGTCGCCCGGCTCTGAACCTGTTACCCGTCGTCGAGCCCGACGTGAATCCAGCCGTCCTCGACCCGCACCGGATAGGACCGGACATCGCGTTCGACGATCCCGCCCTGCGCCTTGCCCGAGGTCACGTCGAAGAAACCCGCATGCAGCGGACACTCTACCATACAGCCTTCCTGGAAGCCGTTGGTCAGCAAGGCAAAGGCATGGGTGCAGACATTGTTGATCGCGAAATAGTTGCCATCGGCTGCAAATATGCCGATCTTCGTGTCGCCGACGGTGGCCGCATAGGGTTTGCCGTCACGGACCTTCGACGCTTCTACCAGCTTGTGCCAGTTGGTCATGATCTGCGCTTCCATTGTACGATCACGCGCTTTCCATCGTTTCCGGAATCTCGATATCTTCCCATGCGCGATCTGCCGCAATCGTCGCCGCACGCGGCATGATCTTCGAGAAGTCGACCCCGCCCCCCGGCGCGCAGGACGGGACCTTGCCCTCCTGGAATTCGCGTACCGCGCGCAGCAGGCCGCGGCGAACGCGGATGACGAACTGATCGCTCGACGAAAGATATTCCTTCTCGCGATCGGCAATCGGCCCCTGGCTCACCTGCGTCGCGAAATCTTCCGCCACGAGCTGGCTGAAACCCGTCCAGTGCCCCTTCTTCATGAGCTCACGGTCTTGACCCCAATGCTCTTCTGCGGTCCCGATCGGCGCAAACGCATCGGGATCGCCGACCTGCGAACCGGCGCCATCGAGTCCGGCCGCGGTGTAAGGATTGAAGCGAACGAAGAACTGCATCATGTGCGTGTCGTCGGTTGGCGCGACGAAAATTGCAGTCCGGTCGCCATATGGCGGGGTCTCGGGCGGGATCATCCCGAACCAGGGCAAGACAAATTCGGTCACGCGGACATATTTCTGATCGTCGCCGATATGCCGCGTCGCCGACGCCGTATAGCCATAGGGGCGATCCTCGAAATCATATTCGACCGCCGTCGATTTTTGCGTCGAGGACATGCCCTTCGCCCAGTCCTGCTGCATCCAGCTCTGGTGCAAGACACCGACATGGGAGGAATCAATCGTGCCTTCGACACCCTGCACCCAATTGGCATTGAGCGGCTGGCAGATGACGCTGTAGCGGTCGGGCGCGAGGTCCATGAAGGGAAGGTTCCAGAAATCGGGCTCCTCGCCGCTTCCGAGCCAGACCCAGACAATGCCGGCCGCTTCGCGCACCGGATAATGCTTCAGGGGGACAGTGGCAGCGAACGCCTCACTGTTCTCGCCCTCGGTCGGCACGTGCAGCACCTTGCCGTCGACCCCGAAACGCCAGCCGTGGAAGATGCACGTCAGCGCACAATCCTTGTTGACCCCGAGCGCAAGGCTGACCCCGCGGTGCGGGCAGCCTTCATCGAAGAATCCGACGCGGCCGTCGGTCGCGCGCCAAGCCACGAAGTCCTCGCCGAGCAGGCGGACACGAGCCGGAGCACCGTCGGCTTCCAACCGGGCGGCCCGCACGGCGGGCAGCCAGAAGTGCTGACGCAGCATGCCGCCCATAGGGGCATCGCCCTCGACGAGGCACATCAACTCATTCTGCTCGCGGTTCAACATTGCCCTTCTCCCTTTGGCGTTCCGTTTGTCCCGCGCGGCGGTGGCGGATCGGCCTCACTCGCTGTTTATTAAATTTTTCCTTTAGGTCAATACAAACATGTTAGACTATCCATATGCCAGCTTTCCACGACGAAATTTCGCAAGAGGAGAAGGACAAGGCATGATTTCCAATCCTGACCGTCAGCTTGACCCGGTTCGACTCCTTCGCCTAACATCGCAATATCGCCGGCCCTATTCCGAGGCGACTGGACAGGACAGACGATTGGACATGGAAACCGCCTTGCCAGCAACCGAAGAACCAGTGAAGCCGCCGCGCAAGCGCCGCGAGCAGCAGCGGGCCATCGACACGCGCGAGAGGATCATGCGCGCCGCAGGCGCCGAGTTCGCCGCCAAGGGCTACGACGGCGCCGCCACCCGGTCGATTGCATCGGCCGCAGGGGTCCAGCACACGTTGGTCACATATCATTTCGGGGGCAAGGAAGGCCTTTGGCGCGAGACGCTGCGCTATTACTCGCATGAGCGCTACGAACAGCTCCAGGCGCGGCTCGACGGGCTGCGCGGCGTCGGCCCGGCACCAAAATTATATCTCTATCTCGAGGATTTCATTCGCTATTCGGCCGGCAGCCCCGAATTCGCCTGGATGATGGGCCATGTCGCCTCGCATCCCAACCCTCAGCTCGACTGGCTGTTCGAGACGCAGTTGCAGCGCGGCTTCGACAGTGTCGAGGCTATGATCCTCGGCGCCCAGAAGAGCGGTCATTTCATCGAGGGCGAACCCAAATATCTCTACTATCTCTTCATCGGGATGGTGACGCGTATCTTCATGCTGTCGGCCGAGGTCGAGATGGTTCTCGGCCGTTCGCCCTTCTCGCAGGAGTTCATCGACATGCACGTGCTGACCTGCCTTGCGATCTTCTTCCGCAAGATACCGAATGTATCCGTCGACTGACGCCGGGCGCGATCAGCCGCGCGCGGCGAGATAGCCCGAATAGGTAGGCTGGTCGATCGCCAGCCGGTCGAGCACCGTCTCGCGAAGCGCCTCGCGAACCTCCGGGTTCGCCAGGAAGTCGGCGTCGCTGGCGAGCCGGTCGCAAAAGGCATCGCGGATAAGCGCGGGATCGCCGCGCACGCCGAGCGCGCGCTCGATCCTTTGCTGTTCGCTCGCTGCCGTATCGCCTGCAAGCTCGATCTCGCGGCGCACGAGGTCGATAGCATTCGCCGCCACGCGAAGATTGAAAGCGTCGGGCCCGTCGAGCTTGGGCAACAGCGTCCCGCGCAGAAATTCGAGCGACGCTGCCAGCAGCGTCGCCATGGTCGGATGCTGTTCGTTCATGCCGCCTGCTCCAGAAGTTCGTCGAGGATGTCGATCTCGGTCTCCGAGGACCGCCGCCCGATCATCGCGCGCTCGACGCTGGGCACGGCCCCCGCCGATGCCGGCAGCGACATCTCGAGGCAACCGATGCCCCAATTGAGCGACCCGAATATACGCCAGAAGGCGATCGCCCCCGGCTGGACGGGGGGGCCGCCCGCCGCCGCATAGGCCGCGAGCATATCCGCCTCCCGGCCAAATCCACCGACCACGAGAGCGCGATTACCGAAGCGCCAGCTATTGACCGTCAGCCATCCCAGATCCTCGACCGGATCGCCGATATGCGCCATCTCCCAATCGAGTACGGCAGCAACCCCGAGCGGAGAGACGATGAGATTTCCGAGCCGGAAATCGCCATGGACCAAAGTCGGCGGACGCGCGGGATCATAAGAGGGCATATGATCCTCGAGCCAGCGGAATGCCGCCTCGAACACGGGCCTGCGGATGCCCAGCCGGCGATAGAGCGCACGCAGCCGTTCGAGCTTTGCCCGCGGCGGCACATAGGGCAAATCCGACAGTCCGGCGATATCCGTGCCGTGCAGCCGCGCGAGCATCGTCCCGCACTCGGCCGCGAGGCGGGGTCGTAGCGCTGCAAACGCCGCGTCGCGAAGAATTTTTCGGGGAATGGTCTCGCCTTCGACCCGGTCCGAGATGAAGCCACGCCCGAGGCCGTCACCAGGCGACAGGACATACCGGATCATCGGCACGGGGACACCGGCACCGCCTGCGGCGGTAATCGCCGCAGCCTCTCGTTCGGGGCCGATGGCCCCATCGAGAAGCGGGGATGTCTCCGGCATGCGGCGAAGGACGAAGTCGCGTCGAAGGCTGTCGGCCACTGTGGAAAAAAGCCAGCTCTGCTGGCTCGCACCTGCGGTCAGCCGTTGCAGCGAGCCTCGCTCGAAGGCGCCGAGGCCAGCCCGAAGGGCAAGCGTAGCGAGCGCTGCCTCAACGCCGTCCGCTCCCGTGTCTGGCGCAGTCTCCTTCCCTGCCCTGCCCGTCATCGGACCATCACCACGATCTTGCCCATTATGCTGCGGGCTTCGAGCAACTCCAGCGCCGCAGCCGCTTCCTCGAGCGGCACGATCGAGGAGATTGCCGGGCGAATATGGCCAGCCGCATAAAACTCGAAGAGTTCAGCGATGTCCTGCTGCGACGCCTCGGGTTCGCGGTCGGTAAACGCGCCGTAGAAGACCCCGATCGCCGCGGCGCCCTTGAGCAGGGCAAGGTTGAGCGGCAACGACGGGATCCCGGCAGGAAAGCCGACCACCAGCTGGCGTCCGCCCCAGGCGAGAGAACGAAAGGCGGCCTCCGCATAGACACCGCCGACCGCATCATAGACAATATCGAAGCCCGCTTCGGGCGCGGCGTCGCGAAAGAGGGCGGAGAGCGTCTTGGCGTCGCTTGACTCGGCCGGATAGACAAGCCCGCGCTGCGCGCCCCGCTCGCGCGCGAAGTCGAGCTTGGCCTCGCTCGATACTGCCGCCACGACGTCGGCGCCCATCGCCCGGCCAAGTTCGACCGCCGCAATTCCGACACCGCCGGCGGCCCCGAGGACGAGCAGGCTTTCGCCCGCCTGCATGTGGGCGCGCTGCTTCAGCGCATGATAGGATGTTCCGTAGGTTCCGAGAAAGGCCGCGCCGTCGGCAAAGCTCATAGAGGCAGGCATCAAGAGACATTTGCCCGCCGCGCAGACGACCTGTTCGGCCATGCCGTTCCATCCGACAAGTCCGATGACCCGGTCGCCGGACGCGAGGCCCACAACCCTCTCTCCGACCGACCGCACGACACCGGCGACCTCGCCGCCTGGCGCGAAGGGCCGCGGCGGACGAAACTGATATTTGTCAGCGATGACGAGCAGGTCGGGATAGTTCACGCCGCAGGCATGAACGTCGATCACCACCATATCGGGACCGCATGTCGGTTCCGGCAACTCGTCGACCACTAGGGTGCGGGGTCCCCCCGCTTCCCGGCTTATGAGCGCGCGCATGCTTACTTCTCCCTGTCGGCCGGGCCAAGCGCGGTGCCGGCCCGGAAAAAATGAAATGCAGCCCAGAGGGCGAACGGCTGCAGCGCAATCAGCCCGCCACCCAGCGCGAGCGCACCGAGCGAAGGCGCCAGATAGTCACTGAGAAGGCCCGCAAAGAGCGGCCCGAGCCCGAACCCGATGACCGTGTAACTTGCGACGAGACAGGCAGCGCCCGTCGCCCTCCTTTCCGGTGTCACAGCGGACTGGATGGCGGCGATCGACGGTCCGAGCCAGACGACCGAGAGCGCCGACTGGACGAAGAGCGCCCCCAGCGCCCAATGGAGATCCGGGGCGAGCAGGAAGACCAGCGTCGGCCCGACGCCCGCGGCGGCGGCGAGCGCCGGAATCCACTGGAGCCAAGCGCGCCGGCGGCGCGCCAGCCGCGCAACCAGCCAGCCGACGAAGATATTGCTCGTAATGGCGGGAAGGCCTGCCAGCAGACCGAAATAGAGCCCGGCGTCGAGCGCGCTGACCCCGAACTTGCGGATCAGAAAGGAGGGCCCGAACGACAGAAAGGCCGCGCTCGCTATGGCATAAAGAACGGCGCCGAAGATGATGTTGCGGCTCGCCGGCCCGGCGAAGACCGCTCGGAACGCGGCGCCCGCGGGCTCGCTTTCGACAGCGCCCCGCTCGCGCCGCGCGTCGAACCTCGGATCACGGATCATGCCGCGAAGCAGGAGCGCGAGGAGGATGCCGGGAATGCCCGCCGCGATGAGCGCGCCGCGCCAGCCGACATGACCCGCAAGCCAGCCTCCGAGCGGCAAGGCCACCAGACTGCCTGCCAGCGCCCCGGCCGCATAGACGCCGGTAGCGAGAGGACGCCGGTCCTCGTCGAAGAAATCGGCGATCAGGCTGTGCGAGGCAGGCTGGCAACCCGACTCGGCAAGCCCGACGCCCATGCGAAGAACAAGCAGTTGCGCGTAGGAGAGAGCGAGGCCGCAGGCGACCGTGAGCGCGCTCCAGGCGGCCACGCAGACCGCGAGGATCGTGACCCGGTCGCGCCGCTCGGCGAGTCGGGCAATCCACAGGCTGCCCACGCCGTAAAAGGTCGAGAAGGCAAGGCCTGACAAGAGCCCTAGCTGCCAGTCCATCAACCAGAATTCGGCCTTGATGAGGTCGAAGAGGATCGCGATGATCATCCGGTCTATGTTGCAGATGACGAGGATCAGGGTGAGGATCGCCAAGGCGGAAACGGCACCGCTCCCGTGCCCGGCTCCGGTCGCTTCTCCCGCCTCGTGCATCGCGCTTCCTCCAATGTCGGCGTTTCGAAATCGTCGCCGATCCTGCGATGCCCGATAGACATTTATTTTCCTTTTGGATAGTCTAATGGAAACAAACAATGCGCTTTGGTTTATTTATGCGCGATGGAGAGACGATGACCGAGGTGACAGGCGCCGAAACGGACGATCTTCGTCCGCTTGATGAGAGCAGCAGCCTTCTGCTCGTCGGCGGCGGCCAGGCGAGCTGGATGGCGGCGAAGGCGCTTCGCCGTGACGGGTTCGCAGGACGCATCACGCTGATCGGCGACGAGCGGCATCCCCCCTATGAGCGCCCGCCGCTTTCGAAAGCCATTCTTCTTGGCGAGGCGGCCCCGGATAGCTGCTATCTTGCGGAGCCCGACGAAATGGCCGCACTTGGGGTCGTCCGGATCTTCGACCGCGCCGTCGC